>NZ_JBHJQI010000001.1:0-181743 GCF_042262805.1 Streptomyces sp. NPDC056361 | reverse complement strand
CCACAGGTACGGCTCACTGTCGGTGCGGGTCCAGGCGCAAGGGGCGGGGGCGCCGCCGAGGGCGCCGCCCCGTGTGCCCACCCGTCCCGCCCTGGGGGTCCCCCCGGACGAAGTCTGGGGGAGGGACGATTGCCCACACGGCGGTGGGCCGGGGCGACGGCCGGCGCGCGGGGGCCCACACGGTGGGTGGGTGGCGGGGGCGCGTGCGTCTGCATGGGGCAGCGGTGGGGATGCGTGCGCCCACACGGGTGTGGGTGCGTGTTCGGGCAGAGTGTCCCGGCCCGTACGGGGGCGGGTCGGGGCGTTATTCCCCCGGTTCCGTCGGCGTGGACGCCGATGGGGCCGGGGGTTTCGTGGGTTTGGGGGACGGGGCGGCGGGGCGGAGTTCGAGGGGGAGGTCGTCGGGGAGGTCGGAGAGGACCGCGAGGGCGGTGGAGGCGCGGGGGGCGTGGAGGGGGGAGAAGTGCGGGTTGATGCGGAGGGCCTCGGCGAGGTGCCGACGCGCGGGCCCGGCGAGGTCGAGGGTGCGTTCGATCTCGGCGCGGTGGTAGGTGAAGAGGGCGCTGCGTAGCCCCTCGTCGGTGGCGATCCGGGCGTAGCCGAGGGCTTCGCGGGTGGAGCCGGAGCGGTGGAGGGCCCAGCCGAGGGCGTCGGCGGCGCGCAGCGAGCGGTGGCCGCGGGCCCATTCCGCGCGCATGCGGACGGCCGCGGCGGCGGGGTCGCCGTGGTCCGCCTCGTAGAGGCCGAGGGTGGTCTCGGCTCCGGTCCAGGTGCCGGTGCGCAGGCGGGTGTAGAGGGCCTGGGCGTCACCGTCGCGGCCGAGCGACTCGTGGAGTTCGCCGGCTTCGAGGAGGTACTCGGGGAGGGGCAGCCGGGCGAGGGCGGCCCGCCAGTCGCGGAGTGCGTCGTCCGTGCGGCCGAGGGCGGCGAGGGCCCGGGCCCGGCCGGCGAGGGAGGGCCCGTGGCCCGGTAGGAGCCGGAGCGCGGCGCCGTACCGGGTGAGGGCTTCCTCCGGTTCGCCCCGTTCCCAGGCGAGGTCGCCGAGCCGGGCGAGCGACGCGGTCTTCTCGGCGTCGGTCTCGGCGAGGGCGGCGGCGTCGAGGGCGGCCGCGTCGGCGTCCTCGCGCCAGCCGCGGTCGCGGTAGGACTGGGCGGCCCGGGTGCGTACGGACGCGCCCGCGTGGAGCCCTTCGAGGGTCTCCATCGCCTTGCGCGCGGCCTTGCGGTCCCCGAGGCCGTTGTACGCGTCGATGAGCACCGGGTAGGCGGTCCAGCGCCGCGGGTCGGCCTTCCGGACCCGCTCGCCCCATTCCTTGGCGGTCTTCCAGTCGCCGCGCGCGCCCGCGAGCGCGCCGAGCCCGAGCTGCGCGTCGAGGTTGCCGCGGGCGGCGGGCCGTTCGGCGAGGGAGCGCCGTAGGGCCCGTTCGGCCCGCGGGTAGTCGCGGACGTCGCCGAGGCGCGTGCCCCGTTCCGTGTACGCGGCGCCGAGCTCCGCCCAGGACGCGTCGTCGTCCGGGTGGGCGCGCAGCCACTTCTCGCGGTCGGCGATCAGCGCGGCCAGGTCGGGGAGCGCGGCCTGCGCGCCCGCGTGGGCGGCGATCGTCGCCCGCTCGGCCGGACCCGGCGGGGGCGGCGGCCCCTGGCCGACCAGCTCGGGGACGTACAGCAGCGCCGTCGCCGCGAGCACCGCGGCCACCCCGGCCGCGAGCACGGTCCTCGACACGTTCTGGGTCTTCATGGCGCTCACTGTGCTCCCGGACGCGCCCATCCGAAGACCGTGTGAAGCGCCCGCCCCGGCGGGTTCACACCGATGGCCCCGGGTGCCAGGCTGGGACGCATGGACGATCTCCTGACGCGGCTGCGCGCCGGTCTTCCCGCCGAGGCGCTGCTCACCGATCCGGACGTGACGGCGTCGTACGCCCGTGACATGGCGAGCTTCTGCGAGGCCGGGGCGCCCGCGGTCGTCGTGCTCCCGCGCTCCGTCGAGCAGGTGCGGCACGTCATGCGGACGGCGACCGAGTTCCGCGTCCCCGTCGTGCCCCAGGGGGCCCGTACCGGCCTCTCCGGCGGCGCCAACGCCTCCGACGGCTGCATCGTGCTCTCCCTGGTGAAGATGGACCGCATCCTGGAGATCAACCCGGTCGACCGGATCGCCGTCGTCGAGCCGGGTGTCGTCAACGCCGTGCTGTCGCGGGCCGTGGCCGAGCACGGCCTGTACTACCCGCCGGACCCGTCAAGCTGGGAGACGTGCACCATCGGCGGGAACATCGGCACCGCCTCCGGGGGTCTGTGCTGCGTCAAGTACGGGGTGACCGCGGAGTACGTCCTGGGTCTCGACGTCGTCCTCGCCGACGGCCGGCTCCTGACCACCGGCCGGCGCACCGCGAAGGGCGTCGCCGGATATGACCTGACCAGGCTCTTCGTCGGCTCCGAGGGAAGCCTCGGCATCGTCGTGGGGGCGGTGCTCGCGCTCAAGCCGCAGCCGCCCGTGCAGCTCGCGCTCGCGGCCGAGTTCCCCTCCGCGGCCGCGGCCTGCGCGGCCGTCTGCACCATCATGGAGCGCGGCCATACGCCGTCACTGCTCGAACTGATGGACCGCACCACCGTCCAGGCGGTCAACAAGCTGGCGCGCATGGGGCTGCCGGACACCACCGAGGCGCTGCTCCTGTGTGCCTTCGACACCCCGGACCCGGCCGCCGACCTCGCCGCCGTGGGGGAGCTGTGCGTGGCCGCGGGCGCCACCGAGGTCGTCCCGGCCGCGGACGCCGCCGAGTCCGAACTCCTCCTCCAGGCGCGCCGGCTCTCGCTCACGGCCCTGGAGACGATCAAGTCCGCGACGATGATCGACGACGTGTGCGTGCCGCGGACGCGGCTGGCCGAGATGCTCGACGGCACCGCGGCCGTGGCGGAGAAGTACGGCCTGACCATCGGCGTCTGCGCGCACGCCGGCGACGGCAACACCCATCCCGTCGTCTGCTTCGACCACACCGACGAGGACGAGTCGCGGCGGGCCCGGGAGTCCTTCGACGAGATCATGGCGCTCGGGCTCGCCCTCGGCGGCACGATCACCGGCGAGCACGGCGTGGGCGTCCTCAAGAAGGAGTGGCTGGCACGGGAGCTGGGGCCGGTCGGCCTGGAGCTCCAGCGCGGGATCAAGGCGACCTTCGACCCGCTGGGGCTGCTCAACCCCGGAAAGCTGTTCTGAGGCCCCCTCAGGGCGCTGTACGGGCTCACAGCTCGCCGTCCTGCGACTCGTCCGACGGCCACGGGTCGCGCAGCCACAGCTCGTCGGTGACCACGGTGGTCGCCAGCAGTTCGGCCAGCCCGTCGTCCATGCCGAGCCGCTCGGACTCGGTGCCCGGCGGGACGGTCCGCAGGGTGCGCTCCAGCCAGGCCGACACCTGCGCGGACGGTGCTTCGAGGAGGGCGTCGCCGTCGGGGGAGGAGAGCGCCATCAGGATGACGCTGCGGCCGTCGACCTTCGTGGGCCAGATGCGCACGTCCCCGTGGCCGCAGGCCCGGAAGACGCCCTCGACGAGGAGTTCGCGCGCGAAGGTCCAGTTGACCGGGTGCTCCGTGCCGACGTGGAAGGTGATGTGGACGGCGTACGGGTCGTCGGTGCGGTAGGCGAGCCGGGCGGGGACGGGGATGGAGCGCTCGGGGGAGAGCACCAGCTTCAGCTCCAGCTCGCGCTCGACGGTGGTGTTGTCGGTGTTCTGCATGGTCGCGCTCCCTGTCTCGGACGGCCCCGTGCGGGCCTTCACAGGGAGAGAGCGGGGTCCGCGCGGTTCATTACGCGACTTCGGGAAGTTTTTTCGGGAAGTTTTTCCGGGGCGGCTCCGGGCAGGAAGCGGGGCGGGGAGTCGGGCGGGCAACCGGCCGCGAGGAAGGTCGGACGAGGGCCGGATGCACCGGCCCGAACATCACCGGGAGTGATCGATTCCGGTATGCGTCCCCCGAAGGCGTCCTTTCTCGCGGGCTCTTTGTTCCCTCGGGGACGTTCTTCGTTACTGTCCTCCTTGGGCGCGGCACGCCCGGCGCGCGGCCGTGCGGATCAAACGCGTTGTGACTGAACGGAGTCGGGGCAGTGGCTACTCCTCCCGGAGGCGGCGAAGAGGTACCGCAGGCGGGGTACTACCCGGATCCGTCCATTCCCGGGTACATCCGGTACTGGAACGGCGGCGCCTGGGTCCCCGGTACGAGCCGGCCCGCGCCCCCGGAGGGCCAGGTCCCGCCCCAACCGCCCGCCTCGGCCATTCCGGCCGGCCCGATCCTGGCCTCCGGACCCACGCCGGCGCCCGTCCAGCCCTCCGCCCGGGCCACCGCCCGACCCGCGGAGCCCACGGAGCCGCTCAGGCACACGGACCCCGCCCGTACCCCGGAACCCGCCCGGCACACGGGCCCCGCCCGTACCCCGGAGCCGGTCAGGACCCCGGACCCGGTCCGGACCCCCGAGCCCGTCCGGACCCAGGGCCCCGGCCCCGTACAGACGCAGGGCCACGTCCAGCCCCAGGGCCCCGCCCCCGTGCAGCCCGCCGCTTCCGTGCCGGCCCAGCACGGGCCCGTCGGGGCCCAGCCGCAGCACCGGGCCGCGGCTCCGGCGCAGGCGCAGGCGCACGTGCCCGTGCCGGCGGTGGAGGAGACCGGGCCCGTCTTCTTCGACGAGGAGCCGGCCGCGCCGGAGCCGGCCTCGGCCTGGCAGGCGGACAGCGCCCGGCAGACCGGCTTCGGCGGCGACCTCGACCGGAAGGTCTCCTGGGGCGCGCCCCGGGCCGCCGACCCGCGCACCCCGGCGGAGTGGCCGGTGGCGGGCGCGACCGAGCAGGCCGAGGCGCCGGCCGAGGTCCCCGCGCGTGGGCCCGACCCCCGGGCGACGGGCGGCGCAGCCCGCCTGGGCGGGATGCCGGTCACGCCGATCCCCACGCCTTCCCCGGAGCCCGTGCAGCCCCGGCCGGAACCGCAGCTGCGACCCCAGCCCCAGCCGGCCCCCCGGCCCCGGCCCGCGCAGTCGGCTCCGGCCCCCGCCGCCGCGGCCGTGCCCACCCCGACCCCTGCCCCCGCGGCGCCCTCCTGGGCGCAGCAGCAGCAGCAGTCGCAGCAGCCGCAGCAGCCGCAGTCGTCGCAGGAGCAGCAGCCCGTCGTCCCCTGGAAGCCGCCCGTCGAGGACGTGTTCCAGCAGGCGGCCCGTGAGCAGGCGGCGGCCAGGCCGGCGGGGCTCGGCAGGCGTCTGGCGGCGCGGCTGATCGACACCGTCGTCCTCGGGGCGCTGGTCGGCGCGGCCTCCTTCCCGTTCGTGACCGCGGCCCTCGACCACATCGACGGAAAGATCGAGGCGGCCCGGCAGTCCGGGGTCACCGTCCAGGTCTGGCTGGTGGACTCGACGACCGCCGTCCAGTTCGGCATCGCGCTGGCCGCGCTGTTCGTGCTCGGCGTCCTGTACGAGGCGCTGCCGACGGCCAAGTGGGGCCGCACCCTGGGCAAGAAGGTGTGCGGTCTCCAGGTGCGGGACATCGAGGGGCACCAGCCGCCGACGTTCGGGAAGGCGTTCGTCCGCTGGTTCCTCTACAGCGTCCTCGGGCTCCTGGCCATCGGCGTCCTCAACGTCCTGTGGTGCCTCTTCGACCGCCCGTGGCGCCAGTGCTGGCACGACAAGGCGGCCCGCACCTTCGTGGCCCGCTAGGGCCTGTCTGACAATTCCCGCCGGGTCCGGCCCGCCCGGCACGCACGCTCGGCGCACGGCCGAAACGCCCAAGTAGCTCCGCTACGAGGGCGCCCCGGCCGCACACCGAGCGCACGCACCGAACGACCCGGCCTGATCCGACGCGAATTGTCAGACGGGCCCTAGGGCCCGTCCCCCGAACGGGCGGCGATCTTTTGCGGGGTCGTCGCCCCCGGGATGCACTGCCCCCATGAGCACCGACCAGCCGCCCGACGACGACCCGTTCCGCAAGAGGCCGCAGGAGCCCCCGCCTCCCTCCGCCGGCGAGCCGCCGCCGGCTGGGCCGCCCCCGGGCGGACCTCCGCCGGGCGGACCTCCACCGGGAGGGCCGCCGCCGGGAGGGCCGCCGCCCGGGAACCCGTACGGCTCCCCGTACGGCGGCAACATGCCCCCGCCCCCGTACGGGAGCGGCTACGGCGGGGGGTACGGCGGGACGGATCCGCTGTCCGGGATGCCGCCGCTCGCGGACTCCGGGCGCCGCATCCTGGCGCGGCTCGTCGACTGGGTGATCATCGCGATTCCGCTGGCGATCATCGGCATCCCGTTCGACGTCTACGAGCGGGCCACCCGGGACGGGAACGACTTCGGGGACACGGTCAACAGCTTCAACGGGGGCAGCCAGCTGGTCTTCCAGCTCATCACGATCGTCGCGTACGTGGCGTACGACACGGTGATGGTGGCCAAGAACGGCCAGACCCTCGGCAAGAAGCTGATGAAGCTGCGGGTCGCGATGCTCAACGACGGCTCGACGCCCCCGATGAGCCAGGCGCTGCTGCGGGCCGTCGTCCTCTGGCTGCCCGCGCTGATCTGCTGCGCCTGCCTGTGGCCGCTGCTGCTGCTGATCCTGATCCTGGTCGACAAGCCGTACAAGCAGGGTCTGCACGACAAGGCGGCGAAGACGGTGGTGGTCTCGATCCCGCAGTAGGCAACCCTTTTGTGCGGGTACGCGTGCGAGTGCGCGGGTGTGTGCGCCTACGGGAACGGACGAAGCGTCACGAACCGATCCGGGTATCGGCCCCCGCGCCCACGCGCGGAGCCGGTACGCGGATCGTTTCGTTTCCGGGGGGCGCCGGAACCGCGGCGGGGCTCTTGACGGGCCTCGTCCGTGCGGGCATCGTCACCGCCACGAGAATGCCGAGCAGGAGTCCGGCGGCGCAGATCACCGCGATGCCGAGGGTCGTCGTCACACGCGAGAGCAGCAGCAGGGCGACGGTCGTGAGGACGACGGTGGCCGAACCGTAGGCGAGCTGTGCGGCGTTCGGACGCTGCATGACGGGTACCGCCCTCTCGGGACATCGGTTCGACTCTAAGACGGTGGATGCCCGAGCGGGGTCGGAAGTAAGCGTGACCTTACCCACGCCGTCGGTGCACGGGGGGCGCACAGGGTCACGAGATGCCCAATTCTCGACCGGGATGCGCCTGCTGGGCGTCCGAATACCGGAATCCGACTCCCGCATAGTGCACTTGGTATGTGCAAGTCAAGATCTGTCTTTTCTCGTCTCACTCCGGTCGAATGTCGTCACTTGTGACGCGCGACCCCGCCGGACGGACACCCCACCATTCGGTCCGAGGGCGGCGGGCGCCGGGGAGGAACACACCAAGTGACCAACAGACGACGGGCGATCAGAGCGTCCGCAGTCGTCGTGGCGCTCGCGGCCACCGCCGCCACCGCCTCGACCTTCACCACCGCCTGGGCCGACAACCACGTGAGCGTGGAGCCGGCCGGCATCCAGACCGTCGACAAGACGACGGTCGACCACGACCTCGAAGGTCCGTTCAGCGAGCAGCAGGACCAGCAGCGCAAGGCCGCTCTGGAGCAGGTGCTCAACGGCGAGGCCAAGGTCGAGAAGCGCGGCGGCTCTCAGGTCGTCAAGCTCGGCAGCAAGAAGTACGTCGAGCTGGGCCGCGAGAAGACCGACAAGATCTTCACCATCCTCGTCGAGTTCGGCGACCAGGTGGACAACACCACCCTGGTCGACCGCAAGGACGACGACACGCCGGACCTGAAGCCGAAGTTCGGCGGCACGCCCGGCCCGCTGCACAACGCGATAGCCCAGCCCGACCGTGCGAACGACAACTCCACGGCCTGGCAGGCGGACTACAACCAGCAGCACTTCCAGGACCTGTACTTCGGCACCGGCAAGGACGCCAAGGGACAGCCCAAGCAGTCGCTGAAGACCTACTACGAGAAGACCTCGTCCGGCCGCTACTCGGTCGACGGCACGGTCTCCGACTGGGTCAAGGTCCCGTACAACGAGGCCCGCTACGGCTCGAACTACTGCGGCCAGACCAACTGCGCCAACGTCTGGGACACCGTCCGCGACGGTCTGACCGCCTGGGTCGCCGACCAGAAGGCCAAGGGCCAGACCGACGCCCAGATCAAGGCCCAGCTCGCGTCGTACGACCAGTGGGACCGTTACGACTTCGACGGCGACGGCAACTTCAACGAGTCCGACGGCTACATCGACCACTTCCAGCTCGTGCACGCGGGCGAGGACGAGTCGGCCGGCGGCGGCGCCGAGGGCACCAACGCCCTGTGGGCCCACCGCTGGTACGCCTACGGCACCAACGCGGGCAAGACCGGTCCGGCGAACAACAAGGCCGGCGGTACCCCGATCGGTGACACCGGCATCTGGGTCGGCGACTACACGATGCAGCCGGAGAACGGCGGCCTCGGCGTCTTCGCGCACGAGTACGGCCACGACCTCGGTCTGCCGGACCACTACGACACCGCGGGCGGCGAGAACTCCACGGGGTTCTGGACGCTCATGTCCTCCGGCTCCTGGCTCGGCACCGGCAAGGACTCCATCGGTGACCTGCCCGGCGACATGACCGCGTGGGACAAGCTCCAGCTCGGCTGGCTGAACTACGCCAAGGTCGGCGACTGGCAGCGCGGCACCAAGACGACCCACACCCTGGGCGTCTCGGAGTACAACACCAAGAACCCGCAGGCGCTCCTCGTCGAGCTGCCGAAGAAGGGTGTCACCACTGACATCGTCGCTCCCGCCGAGGGTGCGACCCAGTGGTGGAGCAACATGGGTGACGACCTCAAGAACACGCTCACCCGTGAGGTCGACCTGACCGGCAAGACGTCCGCCTCCCTGGAGCTCCAGGGCTGGTACGACATCGAGGCCGAGTACGACTACCTCTACACCGAGGTGTCGACGGACGGCGGCGCCAACTGGACCGCCGTGGACGGCACCGCCGACGGCGTGGCGCTCCCGCGCGACGCGGCCGGCGCCCCGGCGCTGACCGACGTCTCCGGCGCGCACAAGAAGCTCGTCTACAACCTGGGTGCGTACGCGGGCAAGAAGGTCCAGCTCCGCTTCCGCTACCAGACGGACGGCGGCGCGGGCGGCAAGGGCTTCACCGCCGACGCCATCACGCTGACCGCCGACGGTGCCACCGTCTTCTCGGACAACGCCGAGAACGGTGACAACGGCTGGGTGGCCAAGGGCTTCTCCCGCGTGGGCAAGGGCTTCACGAAGGAGTACGAGCAGTACTACATCGCGGAGAACCGCCAGTACGTCTCGTACGACGCGACCCTCAAGGTCGGCCCGTACAACTTCGGTTTCACGGGTGACAAGGCGAGCTGGGTCGAGCACTACGCGTACCAGAACGGCCTGCTGATCTGGAAGTGGGACCTGTCCCAGAAGGACAACAACACCTCCCAGCACCCGGGCAAGGGTCTGATCCTCCCGATCGACTCGCACCCGACGCCGCTGAAGTGGTCCGACGGCACCCTGATGCGCAACCGCGTCCAGGCGTACGACTCGCCGTTCACGCTCGCCCGCACCGAGGGCTTCGCCCTGCACAAGGCCGGCGTCTCGACCTGGGTCCCGTCCCAGGCCGGCAACCCGACCTTCGACGACCGCAAGGGCGTCTACTGGTTCGCCGAGACCCCGCGTGCCGGTGTCCAGGTAACTGACACCAACACCAAGATCCAGGTCGTCAAGGAGCCGAAGAACGGCCAGACGATCACGGTCCAGGTGGGTCCGTCCACGAAGTAATCAGTAAAACCGCAGGTCAAAGCATGATCGGCCGTCGCCCCCTAGCGGGCGGCGGCCGATCGTGTTTAGGTGCCTCTGACGCTTTTCTTATTGACATCTGATCCACGGGGGAGTGGTTCCGCATGCCCAATGGAGGGTTCTGCAAGCTGCCGGGCGGCAGCGTGGTCGTCGCGATAGGGCTCCCGAGCCCGGCCCGCGACGGAGCCACGGTCCGCTTCCTGGTGCACGCCGCGAACCGTGCCCGCGCCCTGACCCGGCTGCGGAACCTCGGCCTGCGGGCGGTCTACCTCCGCGGCAACAGCGAGCCGCCCACCCCGGACGAGATCACGGCCGTCCTGCACCACCCCGACGGCCTGCTGTGGAAATCGACCCCGGGCACCGCGCAGGAGCTCTGGCACCCCGTACGGTCCCTCCCGAGGGAACCCGCCGCGTAGCGCCCGGCGCTACGCGACGACCGGCTTGCCGGTCAGCTCCACGCCCGCGGTCCGGAGCTCGTCGAGGGCCCGGTCCGTGGTCTCCTTCGCGACGCCCGCCGTCAGGTCGAGCAGCACCAGCGTCCGGAAGCCCTCCCGCGCCGCGTCCAGGGCCGTCGCCCGCACGCAGTGGTCGGTGGCGATCCCGACCACGTCGACCTCGGTGACGTCCCGGTCGCGCAGCCACTCCGCGAGCGTCTCGCCGTTCTCGTCGCGCCCCTCGAAGCCGCTGTACGCGGCGGAGTACGCGCCCTTGTCGAAGACGGCGTCGATCGCGCCGCTGGCGACGGCGGGCGCGAAGTTCGGGTGGAAGCCGACGCCCTCCGTCCCGGCCACGCAGTGCACCGGCCACGAGGACACGTAGTCCGGGTCCTCGCCGGCCGGCGCGAAGTGCGCCCCCGGGTCGACGTGGTGGTCGCGGGTGGCGACCACGTGCCGGTAGGAGGTGCCCGCCGTCTGGCCGACCAGGTCGGTGATGGCGGCGGCGACGTCCGCGCCCCCCGTCACCGCGAGGCTGCCGCCCTCGCAGAAGTCGTTCTGAACGTCCACAACGATCAATGCGCGGTGCATGGCGGGTGTCCTTAGCGCGTCGGATGGGGGTGGGGTCTCGGGGACGGGTTCGAGCCTAGAGACTTCCCCCTCCCGGCGGGAGGGGGCGTCCCCGAGGTCCTCCGGAGTGCTCCGGAGGACCTACAGGTACTCCGTCGGCAGCACCGGCTCGCCCCGGGAGAGCTGGATCGCCGACATCGGCAGTCCGCCGCGCGCCGCGATGTGCCGCGACCTGGCGGTCTCCAGCGGCTCCCGGGCCACCACGTCACCGCCCTTGACCAGCTCGACCAGGAGCTGGTGGTCGGCGAGCTCCGGCGGGACGGGACCGGTGCCCAGGACCTCCGCCTCGGCGACCCCGTACGCGTCCGGGCGGCGGGCCGCCCACTTGCGGCCGCCGACCGACGCCTTGCCGGCCACGGACTTCTTGGCGACCGGCACCAGGGGCGCCTTCGGGTCGGCCGACGCGGCCCGCGCCACCAGCTTGTAGACCATGGAGCAGGTCGGGTGGCCGCTGCCGGTCACCAGCTGCGTCCCCACCCCGTACGCGTCGACCGGGGCCGCCGCGAGCGAGGCGATGGCGTACTCGTCGAGGTCCGAGGTGACCACGATCCGCGTGTCGACCGCGCCCAGCTCGTCGAGCTGCGCCCGCACCCGGTGGGCGACGAGCAGCAGGTCGCCGGAGTCGATCCGGACGGCCCCGAGCTCGGGCCCGGCCACCTCGACGGCGGTCCGGACGGCCTCGGCCACGTCGTAGGTGTCGACGAGCAGGGTCGTCCCGCGCCCCAGGGAGTCGACCTGGGCCCGGAAGGCGTCCCGCTCGCTGTCGTGGAGCAGGGTGAAGGCGTGGGCGGAGGTGCCGACGGTCGGGATGCCGTAGCGGAAGCCGGCCGCGAGGTCCGAGGTGGAGTCGAAGCCGCCGACGTAGGCGGCGCGGGAGGCGGCGACGGCCGCCAGCTCGTGGGTGCGCCGGGCGCCCATCTCGATCAGGCGCCGTCCGCCGGCCGCGGCCGACATGCGGGACGCGGCCGCGGCGATGGCCGAGTCGTGGTTGAGGATGGAGAGGATCACCGTCTCCAGGAGCACGCACTCGGCGAAGGAGCCCTCGACGCGCAGCACGGGCGAGCCGGGGAAGTACACCTCGCCCTCGGGGTACCCCCAGATGTCGCCGGAGAAGCGGTAGCGGGCCAGCCACTCCAGGGTCGGCTCGTCGACGATGCCGTGCTCGCGCAGGAAGCCCAGGACGGCGGGGTCGAACCGGAAGTTCTCGACGGCGTCCAGCACCCGTCCGACGCCCGCGAGGACGCCGTAGCGGCGCCCTTCGGGCAGCCGCCGGGTGAAGACCTCGAAGACGGAGCGCCGGTCGGCGGTTCCGGCCCGCAGGGCCGCCTGGAGCATGGTCAGCTCGTACTGATCGGTGAAGAGCGCGGTCGACGGCACGTCCACCGGCAGCCCAAGGTCCGCAGCGTTCATGTCAGCGATGCTAGCGCAGAAATCGTCAGTCTGACGATTTCTATCGCCGGATGTCTTCCGCCGAGGGCGCGCCCCGTTTGTGCGACGGACCCCCAGGGGTGACAACATGGGGTGAGTGAGCGTCGCGCCTATTGAGATCGAACGTACGGAATCGGCTGAGGAGGTCTCCGCGGTCGCCGAGCCCGACGTGCCGTGGGTGACCCTCGTGCACAACGATCCGGTCAACCTGATGAGCTACGTGGAGTACGTCTTCCAGTCGTACTTCGGCTACTCCAAGGACAAGGCGCACAAACTGATGCTCGACGTGCACCACAAGGGCCGCGCGGTGGTCTCCAGCGGCACCCGCGAGGAGATGGAACGCGACGTGCAGGCGATGCACGGCTACGGCCTCTGGGCGACCCTCACCCAGGACCGCTTCTGATGGCCGGCCACTTCGAGTCCCTGCCCGGCGGCGGCGCCGCCGTCGCGCTCGACGACGTCGAGATCTCCATCCTGCGCTCCCTCGCCGTCCAGCTCATGGAGCTGATCGGGCCGGGCGACGAGCCGGCGGCGGACGCCGACCCGCTGGCCGCGCTGTTCTCCGAGGGGCCGAGCGAGCCGCCGTCCGACCCCGCGCTCAAGCGCCTCTTCCCCGACGCGTACGGCGACGACAGCGAGGAGCTGCGGGCGGCCGCCTCCGACTTCCGCCGCTACACGGAGAACGACCTGCGGGCCCGCAAGCGCGAGGACGCCCTCGTGGTGGTCCGCGCCCTGGACGGGCTCTCCGCCGATGCGGCGGGCGAGGGCGGCGCGGTCCTGAAGCTGACCCCCGACGAGTCCCGGGCCTGGCTCGGCGCGCTCAACGACCTCCGGCTGACCATCGGGACGCGCCTCGACGTCACGGACGACGAGGAGAGCGAGCAGCTGTACCGGCTGCCGGACTCCGACCCGCGCAAGCCGATGGTGATGGCGTACCTCTGGCTGGGGGCGCTCCAGGAGTCCCTCGTCATGACCCTGATGCCGTAGCGGGGTCTCCCCGACGGCGGATGTTCGCTCAGCGGACGCTCAAATCCGGATAACGAATGCGTTATCAGAGCGTCCGCCGTGTCGTCTTGAGTTCCTTTTGTCCGCATTTTTATGTGGTGCGCGTCACTCGCAACTCCCTCGATCGCCCCCCACCCCGTGATAAATCTTCACGACCGCTCGGGGACGCCACCCCTGTTCCCGAGGGCGCTTGGACCGGCTGACCGCCGGTGGCACTCCATCCACATCCGGGGGGATCAGGAACTGATCCGCAGCAGACGCACTCGCAGTCGCGCGGATCGGTATGGAGAAAGGCGCACCACCATGACCTCAGTGCAGGTCGACCAGCAGCACGACGGCAATGAGGCCGAGGACTCCGCACCGGGCGAGGGCTACCACCGGGCACTCGGCGCCCGCCAGATCCAGATGATCGCGATCGGCGGCGCCATCGGCACCGGACTTTTCCTCGGTGCGGGCAAGGGCATCTCCATCGCGGGACCGAGCCTGATCCTCGCGTACGCCATCGCGGGCCTCGTCATCTTCTTCATCATGCGGGCGCTCGGCGAGCTCCTCATGTACCGCCCGGTCTCGGGCTCCTTCTCGGAGTACGCCCGGGAGTTCATCGGCCCGTTCGCCGGCTTCGCGACCGGCTGGACCTACTGGCTCTTCTGGGTCGTCACCGGCATCACCGAGGTGACCGCCGCCGCGACCTACATGACGTACTGGTGGGACATCCCCCAGTGGCTCTCCGCCCTCGTCTTCACCGTGATCCTCTACGGCGCCAACCTGATCTCCGTGAAGCTCTTCGGTGAGCTCGAGTTCTGGTTCTCCATGGTCAAGGTCACCGCGATCGTCGGCATGATCCTGATCTGCGCCGGCATCCTCACCCTCGGCTTCTCCGACGCCGGCGACACCGCCTCCGTCACCCACCTGTGGGACCTCGGCGGCTTCTTCGCCGGCGAGGACGGCATCGGCTCGACCCTGATGACCCTCCAGATGGTCATGTTCGCGTTCCTCGCCGTCGAGCTCGTCGGCGTCACCGCGGGCGAGTCCAAGGACCCGAAGACGGTCCTGCCGAAGGCGATCAACACCGTGCCGTGGCGCATCGCCGTCTTCTACGTCGGCGCGCTGATCATGATCCTGTCGGTCGTCCCGTGGACCGCGTTCAAGCCGGGCGTCAGCCCGTTCGTCGAGGCCTTCGAGCGGATGGGCCTCAGCGTCGGAGCCGCCATCGTCAACTTCGTCGTCCTCACGGCGGCCCTGTCGTCCTGCAACTCGGGCATGTACTCCACCGGCCGCATGCTGCGCGACCTCGCGCTCAACGGCCAGGGCCCGAAGGTCTTCACCAAGCTGACCAAGTCCGGCACCCCGCTCGTCGGCACCACGGTCTCCGCCGCACTGATGATGTTCGGCGTCTGGATCAACTACCAGTGGCCCGGCGAGGCGTTCAACTACGTCGTCTCCTTCGCCACCATCTCCGGCATGTGGGCCTGGATCGTCATCCTGATCTGCCAGATCCGCTACCGGATCAAGGCCGACCGGGGCGAGCTCCCGCAGTCGTCGTTCAAGGCGCCGGGCGGCATCTGGTTCAGCGCCTTCTCGCTCGCCTTCATCACCATGGTCGTCGTGACCATGGGCATGGACAAGGACAACCGGGTCGCGCTGTACGGCGCGCCCGTCTGGGGCCTCGTCCTCGCCGTCTCCTACCTGGTCCTCAAGGCCCGCAACCCCGAGGGCGCCGCCTTCGCCAAGCGCTCCTGACCGGCCTCCGTCCAGCATCCGGGCCGCCCCGTACCACTCCTCGGTACGGGGCGGCCCGTCTGCTTATCCTGTCGGCATGCTGACCATCACCCGGGCCCTGTACGACCAGATCGTGGAACACTCCCGCGCGGACCACCCCGACGAGGCCTGCGGCGTGGTCGCCGGCCCGGCCGGCAGCGGCCGCCCCGAGCGGTTCATCCCGATGCTGAACGCCGCCCGCTCGCCCACCTTCTACGAGTTCGACTCCGCGGACCTCCTCAAGCTCTACCGCGAGATGGACGACCGGGACGAGGAGCCCGTCATCGTCTACCACTCGCACACCGCCACCGAGGCCTACCCGTCCCGCACGGACATCACGTACGCCAACGAGCCGCAGGCCCACTACGTCCTCGTGTCCACCGCCGACACCGACGACGCCGGCCCCTTCCAGTTCCGCTCCTTCAACATCGTCGACGGCGTCGTGACCGAGGAGGACGTCGAGATCGTCGAGGCCTACGCGTAGGACGCGTCCGCCGCCGTCGTGCGGAACCGCGCCAGATAGGCGGAGGGCGTCACCCCGAAATGCCGGGCGAACGCCCTCCGCAGCGTCTCGTCGCTCCCCAGACCGCTCCGCGCCGCCGCCCCCGTCACGCTCGCCCCGCCCTCCAGGAGCATCCGGGCCGCCTCCACCCGCACCCGCTCCACGTACCCCGCCGGCGTCGCCCCGATCTGCTCCCGGAACAACCGGGTCAGATGCCGGGCGCTCACCCCCGCCCGCCGCGCGAGCACCGGAGCGCTGTGGTCCGCCGCCGGATCGGCCACCACCGCGTCCAGCAGCGGCCGGACCACCGGATGCGCCGTCGGAGGAGTCCGCGAGGCCGCCGAGAACTGCGACTGCCCGCCCGGCCGCTGCAGGAAGACCACCAGGTCCCTGGCCACCGCACGGGCCACCGCCGGCCCCCGGTCCTCCTCCACGAGCGCCAGGCACAGGTCGATCCCGGCCGTCACCCCCGCCGAACTCCACACCTCCCCGTCCCGCACGTGGATCGCGTCCGCATCCACCACCGCCTCCGGGAACCGGCGGGCCAGCTCCGCCGCGTGCTCCCAGTGCGTCGTCGCCCGCCGCCCGGCCAGCAGCCCCGCCGCACCCAGCGCGAACGCCCCCGTGCACACCGACGCCACCCGCCCCGAGCGCGCCGCGAGCCCCGCCACGGCCGGCGCCGCCGCCACGCACAGCTCCACGTCCACCGCCCCCGGCACGACCAGCGTGTCCGCGCCCGCCACCGCCGCCACCGCCAGATCGGCCCCGATCCGCAGCCCGCACGACGTCCGCACGTCCCGACCGTCGGGCGTGCACACCAGGACCTCGTACCCGGACCCCGCCGGGTCTCCGGACCCCGCCGTGGAGAACACCTCCAGGGGAGCCGAGACGTCCAGGAGCCGGACACCGTCGAAAGCCGCCACCACCACCGTGTGCACCGTCACGTGTCCGATTCTGTGGGATGCCTGTCCGCAGGGACATGGCAGGGGTACGGGCCCGGCGACGAGGCTGGTCCCCATGAACGCACTCGCGCTGATCCCCGACAGCAGGCTCGCCACCGCCGCCACCGAACTCGTCCGCGACACCACGAGCGACCTGATCTACGACCACTCCCGCCGCGTCTACCTCTTCGGCGCCCTCCAGGGCCGCGCCCGCGGCCTCGCCTTCGACGCCGAACTGCTCTACGTCGGCGCGATGTTCCACGACCTCGGCCTCGGGGAGAAGCACCGGGGGAGCGGACGCCGCTTCGAGGTCGACGGCGCCGAGGAGGCCGCCGCGTTCCTCCGCGCCCAAGGCGCCGACGAGGACGCCGTGCGCCGGGTCTGGACCGCGATCGCCCTGCACACGACCCCCGGCGTGCCCGAGTTCATGGAGCCCGAGGTCGCGCTCGTCACCGCCGGCGTCGAGTACGACGTCCTCGGCATCGGCTACGACGACCCCGCCGCCGTCGACCCCGGCGACCGGGCCGCGATCGTCGCCGCCCACCCCCGCCCCGACTTCAAGCGCCGCATCCTGGAGGCCTTCGCCGACGGCATCGCCCCCAAGCCGGACACCACCTTCGGCAACGTCAAGGCCGACGTCCTGCGCCACCACGTGCCCGGCTTCGTCCCCGGCGACTTCGTGACCACCATCCGCGACTCGCCCTGGCCCGAGTGAGACACTGGCCGGGACCAAAGGGCGGCAGGACCCAGGAAGCCGGTGCGAATCCGGCACGGTCCCGCCACTGTGACCGCCTCCCCAGGGGGGGCGGAAGCCAGGAACTGACCTGCCGCCTTCTCACCACCGATCGGGGACGTGGAAATCCCCGGAGGAGGCCCGTTCCGCCGTGCCCTGGCGTCGCCCGCTGCTGTCCGCAGTCGTCCTGATCCCGCTGCTCGCCGCCTGCTCGGCCGCCCCCGAGGCCGCCGCGCCGCCCGCGAAACCCGCCGCGGGATTCCCGTACACCGTCACCAACTGCGGTGTGCAGCACACCTACCAGGCCCCGCCCCGGCGCGCGGTCACCATGAACCAGCACGTCACCGAGATCATGCTCGCGCTCGGCCTGGAGAAGTCGCTCGTCGGCACCGCCTACCTCGACGACGCGATCCTCCCCGCGTACGAGAAGGCGTACGGCACCGTGCCCGTCCTCGCGAAGGAGTACCCCTCCAAGGAGGCCCTCCTCGCCGCGAACCCCGACTTCGTGTACGGCGGCTACTCCTCCGCCTTCTCCGCCGAGGACGGCCGGAGCCGCGACGACCTGGCGCGCTCCGGCATCGCGACCCGCCTCAACACCGAGTACTGCCCCACCGGTTCGCCCTCCGTCGAGGACCTCTACCGCGAAGTCCGCGAGACCGGCCGGACGTTCGGCGTCGCCGACCGCGCCGAGACGTGGATCCGGCAGGCCCGCGCCACCGTCGCCGCCACGGAGAAGCGGCTCGACGGCACCCGGCCCGTCTCCGTCTTCGTCTACGACAGCGGCGACAAGACCGCCTTCACCGCCGGCGGCAAGGGCATCGGCAACGAGCTCATCACCCGCGCCGGCGGCCGGAACGTCTTCGCCGACCTCGACAAGGCCTTCGGCGACGCCACCTGGGAACAGGTCGTCGACCGCCGCCCGGACGTCATCGTGATCTACGACTACGGCTCCACCACCGTCGAACAGAAGAAGAAGCGGCTCCTCGACGACCCCGCACTCAAGGACGTCCCCGCCATCAGGAACCACCGGTTCGCCGTGCTGCCCCTCTCCGACACCGTCCTCGGCGTCCGCGTCCCCGGCGCCGTCGACAAGCTGGCCGCCCAGCTCCACCCCGCCCGGTGAGCACCGCACTCCGCCCGGCCCGGACCCCCGCCCGCACGGCGGCCCCGGGCACGGGCCCCGCACGGTACGCCCTCGTCGTCGCCGGACTCGTCCTCGCACTGGCCGCCGCCGCGCTCGCCTCCCTCGCGCTCGGCTCCGTCCGCATCCCGCCCGGCCAGGTCCTCGACGCCCTGACCGGACGGGCGGGCCCCTCGCCGTACCGGACGATCGTGCTCGACGTACGGCTGCCCCGCGTCCTCCTCGGCATCGTCGTCGGCGCCGGACTCGCCGTCGTCGGCGCCGTCCTCCAGGCCCTCGTCCGCAACCGGCTCGCCGACCCCTTCCTCCTCGGGATCTCCTCCGGAGCCTCCGCCGGCGCCGTCCTCGTCCTGGTCCTCGGCATCGGGGGAGGGGTCACCACCACCCTCGCCCTCCCCGCCGGAGCCTTCGCCGGCGCCCTCCTCGCACTCGTCCTCGTCTACGGGCTCGCGCGCCGCGGCGGCACCATGACCGGCGCCCGGCTCGTCCTCGCCGGGGTCGCCGTCTCCTACGTCCTGTCCGCCCTCGCCACCCTGCTCCTCGTCGTCGCCGGGCGCCCCGAGCAGTTCCAGGAGGCGCTCCACTGGTCCCTCGGCGGCCTCGGCAGCGCCCGCTGGGACACCCTCGCCCTGCCCGCCGCCGTCCTCGCCCTCGGCGTCGGCGTCCTCCTCACCCTCGCCCGCCCCCTCGACCTGCTCCTCACCGGCGAGGAGGGAGCCACCGTCCTCGGCCTCGACACCGCCCGGTTCCGCGCCGCCGTCTTCGTCCTCGCCTCCCTCGTCACCGCCGTCATGGTCGCCGCCAGCGGAGCCGTCGGCTTCGTCGGCCTGATGGCCCCGCACGCCGCCCGCCTCGCCGTCGGCGCCCCGCACCGCCGCCTCCTGCCGGTCGCCGCGCTCGGCGGCGCGCTCGCCCTCGTCCTCGCCGACCTCGCCGCCCGGACCGTCGCCGCACCCCAGGACATCCCCGTCGGCGTCCTCACTGCCCTCACCGGCGGCCCCTTCTTCCTCTGGCTGATGCGCCGCCGCCCGGAAGGAACACCCCTGTGACCGCGCCGCACCGCCCGGAAGGACCCCGCCCGTGACCGAGCTCCGCCTGCGCGGACTCTCGTACGAGGACCGCCTCCGCTCCGTCGACCTCACCGTCGGCCCCGGCGAGACCGTCGGCCTCATCGGCCCCAACGGCAGCGGCAAGACCACCCTCCTGCGCTGCGTCTACGGCACCCTCGCACCCACCTCGGGCCGCGCCACGCTCGACGGCGACGACCTCCGCGCCCTCGGCCCCAAGGCCCGCGCCCGCCGCGTCGCCACCGTCCCGCAGGACGGCGGAGCCGAGTTCGAACTCACCGTCCGCGAACTCGTCGCCCTCGGCCGCTCCCCGCACAAGCGCTTCTGGGAGGGCGACACGGACGCCGACCGGGAGCACGCGGCCGCCGCCCTCGCCCGCGTCGGCCTCGCGGACCTCGCCGACCGCCCCTACCCCACCCTCTCCGGCGGCGAACGCCAACGCGCCCTCGTCGCCCGCGCCCTGGTCCAGGACCCGGCCCTCCTCGTCCTCGACGAGCCCACCAACCACCTGGACATCCGCCACCAGCTCGACGTCCTCGCCCTCGTCCGCACCCTGGGCACCACCAACCTGCTCGCCCTCCACGACCTCAACCTCGCCGGGGCGTACTGCGACCGCCTCTACGTCCTCGAACGCGGCCGGATCGTCACCGGCGGCACCCCCGCCGAGGTCCTCACCCCCGCCCTCCTGGACGCCGTCTACGGGGTGGACGCCGAGGTCATCCCGCACCCGAGGACGGGCAGCCCGACCGTCGTCTACCTGCACAGTCCGCCAGGCGGTCAGGAACCATCCAGCATGTGAGATCACATTCCGGAACCCGGACCGGGAATCGATACGATGAGCCCATGGTTTCCCACGACGTGAGCGAAGAGACTCCGGGCACAGTCATGCTCGTAGGTCGCCTGCACGTCGACCTGTGCCGCCTCGCCAGCGCGATGTGTACGACCCGCGCCGCGTTCTGAACCACCGGCGAACCACCGGCGAACGACCGGCCGAGCGCACCTCACCGCACGACCCCTCCGCGCGGGGCCCCAGCAGCGCGCCCACCACGCCACTTCCGACAGGAGCCCACGCCATGGCCATCGAGGTCCGCATCCCGACCATCCTCCGCACCTACACCGACGGCGAGAAGGCCGTCGAGGGCAGCGGTGACACCCTCGCCGAGCTCTTCGCCGACCTGGAGTCCCGCCACAACGGGATCGAGGCCCGCATCGTCGACGGCGGCAAGCTCCGCCGCTTCGTCAACGTCTACCTGAACGACGAGGACGTCCGCTTCCTCGACGGCATCGACACCAAGCTCACCGACGGCGACAGCGTCACGATCCTGCCGGCCGTCGCCGGCGGCATGGTCTGATCCACATGCGCTACGACTCCTCGCTGGCCGCGGTCGGCAACACGCCGCTGGTCCGCCTCCCCCGGCTCTCGCCCTCGGACGACGTCCGCATCTGGGCGAAGCTGGAGGACCGCAACCCGACCGGCTCGGTCAAGGACCGCCCCGCGCTCCACATGATCGAGCAGGCGGAGAAGGACGGCCGGCTCACCCCCGGCTGCACCATCCTGGAGCCGACCAGCGGCAACACCGGCATCTCGCTCGCCATGGCCGCCAAGCTCAAGGGCTACCGCATCGTCTGCGTCATGCCCGAGAACACCAGCGAGGAGCGGCGTCAGCTGCTCGCCATGTGGGGGGCGGAGATCATCTCGTCCCCCGCGGCGGGCGGCTCCAACACGGCGGTCCGCGTCGCCAAGGAGCTGTCCGCCGAGAACCCGTCCTGGGTGATGCTCTACCAGTACGGCAACCCGGACAACGCGGGCGCCCACTACGCCACCACCGGGCCCGAGATCCTCGCCGACCTCCCCTCCATCACCCACTTCGTCGCCGGCCTCGGCACGACGGGCACGCTGATGGGCGTCGGCCGCTACCTCCGCGAGCACAAGCCCGACGTCAAGATCGTCGCCGCCGAGCCGCGCTACGACGACCTCGTCTACGGCCTCCGCAACCTCGACGAGGGCTTCGTCCCCGAGCTCTACGACGCCTCCGTGCTCACCACCCGCTTCTCCGTCGGCTCCGCCGACGCCGTCACCCGCACCCGCGAACTCCTCCAGCAGGAGGGGATCTTCGCCGGCGTCTCGACCGGCGCCGCCCTCCACGCGGCCATCGGCGTCGGCAACAAGGCCCTCAAGGCCGGCGAATCCGCCGACATCGCCTTCGTCGTCGCCGACGGCGGCTGGAAGTACCTCTCCACCGGCCTCTACACCGCGGCCACCACGGAAGAAGCCATCGCGACGGTCCAGGGCCAGCTCTGGGCGTAGGCCCACCCCGCTACCGCGCGAGATGGCGGACCTGGTCCCACACGACCGGGTCCGCCGTTCCGACCTTCCGGCGGAAATCCCCCACGGGAACCTCCCGCAGCTCGTCCGTCTCCAGGAAACTCGGCCGCCCCTGCGCGTCGCCCACCGCCCCCGGCGGCAGCGCGATCACCCCGGGCCGCTCGTCGTGGTACTTGCTGGTGATCTTCGCGACGAGCGCGCTGTCCCCGCGTACCGACAGCACCAGACAGGGCCGGTCCTTCGACCCGGGCCCGTCCTCGAAGGGCACGTCGGCCCACCAGATCTCGGCCGCCCGCGGCGCCCGCCCCGGAGCCCGCCGGGGTCCTTCGGGCCGCGCCTTCGGCCGGACCGGCGGCCGGGCCGGCGGACGCGTCCGCCCCGACGGCCCCCGACGCGGGCGCCGCGACGACCGCTTCCGTCCGTCGGCGAGCGCCACCACCAGTGCGATCACCACGACCGCGACCAGCGCGGGCCACCACGACGTGTCCATACCTCAAGACGGTACCGGCGCACGGTTCACTTCGCCGTAGCGGCCCGCCATCCATCCGAACCGGTGACAGAGCCCGTGAGTTCGCCCACAACGGGCCACCACGAAGGAGCGACAGGCCCTGGTGCGCCTTACGCTCGACAGATCGCACAGCCTCCCCCCTCCCTCAGCGCGCTTTCCGTACCCGTCCACGGAGGTTCACGCTCCATGAAGCTCACCGTCGTCGGTTGCTCCGGGTCGTTCCCGTCCGCGGATTCGGCCTGTTCGAGCTACCTCGTCGAGGCCGACGGCTTCCGGTTGCTCCTCGACATGGGCAACGGCGCCCTGGGCGAGCTGCAACGACACATCGGTCTGTACGACCTCGACGCGATCTTCCTCAGCCATCTGCACGCGGACCACTGCATCGACATGTGCGGGTACTTCGTCGCCCGCTACTACCGGCACGAGGGCGGACGCTGCGACGCGATCCCCGTCTACGCGCCGGAGGGCGCCGAGCAGCGGCTGACCACGGCGTACGCGGACACCCCGTCCGCCACGGCGATGAGCGAGGTCTTCGACTTCCGCACGCTGAAGTCGGGCAGCTTCGAGATCGGCCCGTTCTCCGTCCGCACGGAGAAGGTCTGCCACCCGGTCGAGGCGTACGGCATCCGGGTCGAGCACGGCGGCCGTTCGCTCACCTACTCCGGTGACACCGGCGTCTGCGAAGCCCTCCACGACCTCGCCGACGGCACCGACCTCTTCCTCTGCGAGGCCTCCTTCACCCACGGCAAGGAGGACATCCCCGCCCTCCACCTCAACGGCCGCGAGGCCGGCGCCGAGGCGACCCGCGCCGGCGTCGGCCGTCTCGTCCTCACCCACATCCCCCCGTGGACCGACGGCGAGCAGAACCTGACGGATGCCCGCGCGCTCTACCGGGGCCCGTCGGAGCTGGCCAGGCCGGGCGCGGTGTACGAGGTCTGAGTCGGATCGTACGAATCCGCCGGTACGGGATCCGCTCGTACGGAATCCGCTCGTACGGAAACGGGGAAGGCCCCGGAACCTGTCGGTTCCGGGGCCTTCCCTTCGGTGCGGGTGAGGATCACGCCTTGGTGAGGTCCTCGAGCTCCTCGTCGGACTCGCGGCCCGGGGTGGGGAGGTTGAACTTGGTGATCGCGAAGCGGAAGACCACGTAGTAGATCGCCGCGAACACGAGACCGATCGGGATGATCAGCCACGGCTTGGTCGCGAGGTTCCAGTTGAGCAGGTAGTCGATGCCGCCGGCGGAGAAGGTGAAGCCCGCGTGGACACCGAACGCCCAGGTGACGGCCATCGAGACGGCGGTCAGGACCGCGTGGATCGCGTAGAGGACCGGCGCGATGAACATGAAGGTGAACTCGATCGGCTCGGTGATACCGGTGACGAAGGAGGTCAGCGCGAGGGACACCATCATGCCCATGACGGCCTTGCGGCGCTCCGGGCGAGCGGCGTGGGCGATGGCGATGGCGGCGGCCGGCAGGCCGAACATCATGATCGGGAAGAAGCCCGACATGAAGATTCCGGCGCTCGGGTCACCGGCGAAGAAGCGGTTCAGGTCACCGTGGACGACCTCGCCGGCCGCGTTGGTGAAGTCGCCGATCTGGAACCAGGAGACGGTGTTCACGAACTGGTGCATGCCGACGGGGATCAGCGCGCGGTTGATGAGACCGAAGAGGCCGGCGCCACCGGCACCGAGGCCGGTCATCCACTCGCCGAAGTTGGAGATGCCCTCGCCGATGGGCTCCCAGACCAGACCGAACACGACGCCGACGGCGGTGCCGACGAAGGCCATGATGATCGGGACGAGACGGCGGCCGTTGAAGAAGCCGAGCCAGTCGACCAGCTTGGTGCGGTGGAACCGCTGCCACAGGACGGCGGAGAGCAGACCCATGAGGATGCCGCCGAGGACGCCCGGGTTGTTGAACGTCGCGGCGACGTCGACACCCTTGTTGGCGGTCGTGTTGACGACGGCCTCGGTGATGGGGAAGGCCTTCAGCACGTTGCTGTAGACCAGGAAGCCGACGAGCGCGGCCAGGGCGGTGGAGCCGTCCGCCTTCTTGGCGAAGCCGATGGCGACGCCGATGCAGAAGAGCAGGGGCAGGTTGTCGAAGACCGCGCCGCCGGCGGTGGCGAAGACGGAAGCGACCTTGCCCCAGCCGAGGCCGTCGGCGCCGAAGACGTCGGGCTGGCCGAGACGGAGCAAGATACCCGCGGCCGGCAGCACGGCGATCGGCAGCTGCAGGCTGCGACCGACCTTCTGCAGGCCCTGGAACAGGCCGGATCCGCGCTTCTTCGCGGGAGCGGCGGCCTGGGCGGTGGCCGTACTCATCAACTTCCTCCAGTAAGGCAAGGCGCCGCCAGGGACGTGAACACGGGGGGAGGCGACGTCTCGTGGAACGCGGTGGTCTGGACCGCGTGGTCTACACCAATGAGTGGTGTAGACCAGTTTTAGCACGTGAGACTTAGATAAGGAACCTGCGAATTTTGTGGGCTCAGCCATAGCCTGAAATGCACGACATAAGGCCCCCGGACGGTGAGGTCCGAGGGCCTTTGGCGGGGCTTACGAGGGGGGCGAAAGCCCCGAATCAGGTCACGCCTTCGTGTTGTCCCGCTCGATCTCCTCCTCCACCTCGTCGGGCTCGCGGCCCGGGGTGGGGAGGTTGAACTTGGTGATCGCGAACCTGAAGATCACGTAGTAGACGACCGCGAATCCCAGGCCGATCGGGATGATCAGCCACGGCTTCGTCGCGAGATTCCAGTTGATCACGTAGTCGATCAGACCCGCCGAGAAGCTGAAGCCGTCCTTCACGCCGAGCGACCAGGTCAGCGCCATCGAGACGCCGGTCAGCACGGCGTGGATCGCGTACAGCAGCGGGGCGATGAAGAGGAACGAGTACTCGATCGGCTCCGTGATGCCGGTGACGAACGACGTCAGCGCGACCGACAGCATCATGCCGCCGACCGCCTTGCGCCGGTGCGGCTTCGCGGTGTGGGTGATCGCGAGCGCCGCCGCCGGGAGGGCGAACATCATGATCGGGAAGAAGCCCGTCAGGAACTGCCCGGCGTTCGGGTCGCCCGCGAGGAACATGGGGATGTCGCCGTGGACCACCGTGCCGTCCGGCTTCTCGTACGTGCCGAACTGGAACCAGATCGGCACGTTCAGGAACTGGTGCAGGCCGATGACGAGCAGCGCCCGGTTCGCGACGCCGAAGATGCCCGAACCCCAGGCGCCGAGCCCGACCAGCCAGTCGCTGAAGTTCTCCAGGCCGTCACCGATCGGCGGCCAGACCCACAGGCACAGCGAGGCGAAGGCGATCGCCACGAACGTCATGATGATCGGCACGAGCCGGCGGCCGTTGAAGAAGCCCAGCCAGTCGACGAGCTTCTTCCGGTGGTACCGCTGCCAGAACCACGCGGCCATCAGGCCGATCAGGATGCCGCCGAAGACACCCGGGTTCTGGTACGTGTACCCGCTGAAGACCTGCTCGGGCGAGAGGCAGCCGCCGTTGACGTCCACCGTGCCCCCGGGGCAGGTCTCGGGGAACTGGCGCAGCACGTTGTAGTAGACGAGGAAGCCGACCACGGCCGCGAGGGCGGTCGAGCCGTCCGCCTTCTTCGCCATGCCGATGGCGACACCGATGCAGAACAGCAGCGGAAGGCCGAGACCGCCGTCGAGCAGGGCGCCGCCCGCGCCCGCCATCACCTTGGCGACGTTGTCCCAGCCGAGACCTTCCGCGCCGAACACGTCCGGCTGGCCGAGCCGGTTGATGATGCCGGCGGCCGGAAGGACGGCGATGGGGAGCTGGAGGCTGCGGCCCATCTTCTGGAGCCCCTGGAAGAGGCCGCCCCAGGACACGGACCTCTTCGGTTTCGGTGCGGCCGCGGCGCTGTCGGTACTCATCGGCGTCCTCCCTGCCCGGAACAAGCCGGGTCCGCATCTCGTTGCAGACTGGTGTAGACCAGTTGCGGTAGGCTCCGGGAACCCGCTGAGGACAGGCCGCCGGTGATCGTCATCATTCGGCAGAACGGCGGCACTCGCTCGCGAAGTTGGGCCAACCGTGGGTTACCGTGACAAAGCGGACCACAGGTGCGCCGAGATTCGCGTTCGCGCGAACGGAACGGACAGGGAGAAACACATGGCCACCAAGGCTGAGAAGATCATCGCCGGGCTCGGCGGCATCGACAACATCGAAGAGGTCGAAGGCTGCATCACCCGCCTGCGCACCGAAGTCGTCGACGCCGCCCTCGTCGACGAGGCCGCCCTGAAGGCCGCCGGCGCCCACGGAGTCGTCAAGATGGGCACCGCCATCCAGGTCGTCATCGGCACCGACGCCGACCCCATCGCCGCGGAGATCGAAGACCTCATGTGAGCGTGAGCCGCCCGCTCACCACCTGACCGAGGACCCGTTCCGGCAGGGGAACGGGCCCTCCGTCATGTCCCGCTACGCTCGTCCCATGTCTCGTATCGACGGCCGTACCCCCGAACAGCTCCGCCCCGTCACCATCGACCGCGGATGGAGCAAGCACGCCGAGGGCTCCGTCCTCATCTCCTTCGGCGACACCAAGGTCTTCTGCACCGCCTCCGTCACCGAAGGCGTCCCCCGCTGGCGCAAGGGAAGCGGCGAAGGCTGGGTCACCGGCGAGTACTCCATGCTCCCCCGCGCCACCAACACCCGCGGCGACCGCGAATCCGTCCGCGGCAAGATCGGCGGCCGCACCCACGAGATCTCCCGCCTCATCGGCCGCTCCCTGCGCGCCGTCATCGACTACAAGGCCCTCGGCGAGAACACGATCGTCCTCGACTGCGACGTCCTCCAGGCCGACGGCGGCACCCGCACCGCCGCCATCACCGGCGCCTACGTCGCCCTCGCCGACGCCGTCGCCTGGGCCCAGGGCAAGAAGCTCGTCAAGGCCGGCCGCAAGCCCCTCACCGGCACCGTCGCCGCCGTCTCCGTCGGCATCGTCGACGGCACCCCCCTCCTCGACCTCTGCTACGAAGAGGACGTCCGCGCCGACACCGACATGAACGTCGTCTGCACCGGCGACGGCCGCTTCGTCGAGGTCCAGGGCACCGCCGAGGCCGAGCCCTTCGACCGCAAGGAACTCAACGCCCTCCTCGACCTCGCCTCCGGCGGCTGCGCCGAACTCGCCGAGATCCAGCGCAAGGCCCTCGAAGGAACCCTCTGACACCTCGCTGCGTCCTGTCGGGCGGGCACCCGGATACGATCCGGGCGCCCGCCCGTCCGCTTGTACGTCCGAACGTCTCCGGAGAGGACCCGCCTTGAAGCGCCGTCTCGCACTCGCCATGGCCACGGCCGCCGCACTCACCACCGTCCTGAGCGGCTGCGGAGCCCTCGACACCGCAATGGACTGCGTCAAGACCGCCGACGCGATAGCCACGTCCGTGCAGAACCTCCAGCAGGCCGTCTCCAACGCCTCCAACGACGTCACGCAGATCGAGGAATCCCTCAACTCGATATCCACCGAGCTCGGCAACCTCAAGAACACCACCGACAACGCCGACCTCTCCAAGGCCGTCGACGACCTCACCAAGGGCGTCGACTCCGTCCGCGCAGCCGTCAAGAACGGCGACACCACCCCCGACATCACGCCGATCACCGACGCCGCCGGCGAAGTGGCCAAGGTCTGCACCCCGGGATAATCGGGCCCATGACCCGACAGCGACTGATCCTCGCCACCCGCAACGCGGGCAAGATCACGGAACTCCACGCGATCCTCGCCGACGCAGGCCTCGACCTCGAACTCGTCGGCGCGGACGCGTACCCCGACGTCCCCGACGTCAAGGAAACCGGCGTCACCTTCGCCGAGAACGCCCTCCTCAAGGCCCACGCCCTCGCCCAGGCCACCGGCCACCCCGCCGTCGCCGACGACTCCGGCCTCTGCGTCGACGTCCTGGGCGGCGCCCCCGGCATCTTCTCCGCCCGCTGGGCCGGCACCCACGGCGACGACAAGGCCAACCTCGACCTGCTCCTCGCCCAGCTCGCGGACATCGACGCCACCCACCGCGGCGCCCACTTCGCCTGCGCCGCCGCCCTCGCCCTCCCCGACGGCACCGAACGCGTCGTCGAAGGCCGGATGCGGGGCATCCTCCGCCACGCCCCCGTCGGCACGAACGGCTTCGGCTACGACCCGATCCTCCAGCCGGAGGACCACGAGGTCACCTGCGCCGAACTGACCCCGGCCCAGAAGAACGCCATCAGCCACCGGGGCAAGGCCTTCCGCGCCCTGGCGCCGGTGGTGAAGGAACTGCTGGGCTGAGGCCCGGCATGCGAACGGCCCAGCGGCACTCGGCGCGCTGGGCCGTCGTACGGTACGCCCGGTCGGATTCGAACCGACAGACACGACCACCTAAAGATCGCCGCTCAGCCCTTGGCGTACGGGCGCGTACACGTTCCCTCACTCTACCCGCCGCCCTCCCCTGCACCAGGTGTCGGTCACCGCATGGCAGTTGGGGCAGAGCAACCGCAGGTTCTCGCGCCGGTCGTCGCTCCAGTCCCCGTTGATGTGGTCGACCTCCAGCGTCATCGGCTTGCCGAGCCACTCAGGGCCGACGCCGCACCCGGCGCACTCCTCGGGTACGCCCACCTCGCTCAGCGCGCGCCGCAGCAGGTGGGTTCTCGTCCGCCGCTCTCCGCAGTGCCGTACGAGAATCTCGTCGGGCCGCCTGACCGGAGTCGGCCCCGGTTTCCCCCGCTGGTGAGCCTGACCCAGGAAGTGGGAGGTGCTGAGCCCGTCCTCCGCCACCCATTGGTGGAAGAGCGTGCGCATCTGGCCACTGGGCGGCTTGCCCAGGGCGCGCAGGGCACCCGCCACGGAGGTCGCCCCTTCGACCGCGAGGCGAAGGGCTTCCGCTGCTGGGCGAGGCGGTCGTCCGCCGCGTCGACGGTGCGGAAAGTGAGAGACGTCGATGCCGTACTGGGCGAAGCGCCGTAGCAGGTGACGACGCAGATTGCCGTACGGTCGCGTGCCCAGGAACGCGATGACCTCGTTGATGTCCGCGGATCGCGCCGCCGCCTCGGCCAGCAGCTCGCGGCTGTACCGCACGCCGGCTGTCATCCCGCACGCCTCTTGCCGCGCCCCCGGTAGCCGTCCGTCGTCGAGTGGCAGTTCGGGCAGAGGAACCGCAGGTTCTCGATCCGGTTGTTCCGCCAGTCCCCGTCGACGTGGTCGACCTCCAGGGGGAGCGGCCGGCCGAGCCAGACGGCCTTGTTGCCGCACAGGGCGCACTCCAGGCGAACGCCGGACTCCGCCATCGCCCATGCGATGCGATCGCGCGGCACGCGCCGGGTCTGCGGGCCGGTCTGCTCGACCAGCAGCGCTGCGGGTGTGCGCGGCTGCTTGGGTTCACCGCGCCGGGACGGCGGCCGGGAAGTGCGAGGTGTCGATCCCGTAGGCCTTGATGCGCCGGCTGATGTGCGCGTGCTGCCCGCCGACGACATCGATCCCCAGTCGACGCAGCACCTCGCACATGGTCGTAGAGGCGGCCGCCGCGTCCTCCAGTACCTCCCGCGTCCACCGCACCCCCTCCCGCTCGAAGTGGGACGTGTCCACCCCCAGCTTTCGCATGCGGTCGTGGAGATAGCGTCGCGAACCGCTCCTCGGGTCCACTCCCAGTCGCTCGAGCGCCTCCGTCAGCGTCCGTGCCCCTCGCGCCGCCGACTCCAGCCGGTCCTTCGTGTACGGGCTCGTCCCCATCGGGCTCCCTCCCCAGTACGGATCTCGTACGGTCTAACGAGCCGAATATCGGACGGTCACACCCGGAATGCGGAACGGCCCGCGCCGCCCTTGCGGGGGTGCGGGCCGTTTCGGCGGGGGGTGGGGTCAGATGCCCAGGTCGCGGATGATCTTGGCGACGTGGCCGGTGGCCTTGACGTTGTAGAAGGCGTGTTCGATGTTGCCGTGTTCGTCGACGACGACGGTGGAGCGGATGACGCCGGTGACGGTCTTGCCGTAGAGCTTCTTCTCGCCGAAGGCGCCGTAGGCCTCGAGGGTGGTCTTGTCGGGGTCGCCGACGAGGGTGACCTTGAGGTTCTCCTTGTCGCGGAACTTGGCGAGCTTCTCCGGCTTGTCGGGGGAGACGCCGATGACGTCGTAGCCGGCGGCGGCGAGGACGTCGAGGTTGTCGGTGAAGTCGCAGGCCTGCTTGGTGCAGCCGGGGGTGAGGGCGGCGGGGTAGAAGTAGACGATGACCTTGCGGCCCTTGTGGTCCGCGAGGGAGACCTCGTTGCCGTCCGCGTCGGGAAGGGTGAAGGCGGGGGCGGTGTCGCCGGGCTGCAGTCGCTCGCTCATGGCTGGCTCTCCTCGGAGTGTTCGCGTACGCGTTCAGAGCCTAATGGGGGTCTGGCGCGCCCCCTCGGCGCAGGAACTGACAGACTGGCCGTAATCGACTGGATACACGACTACGGAGGCAGCGCGGTGCCGGACGTCAGGACCCCTGCGCAGATCGAGGCGGACATCGTCCGCCGGCGCGAGCAGCTCGCCGTCACTCTCGACGAGATCGGCATTCGGGTGCACCCGCAGACGATCATCGGGGACGCGAAGGCCAAGGTCGCCTCGTCGGTCGACCAGACCGTCGGTCGCGCCTTCGTCGCGGTCAACCGGGTCGTGTCGGACGTGAAGGCACGTTTCACCCACGAGGACGGCACGCCCCGTCTGGAGCGGGTCGTTCCGGTGGCGCTGGCGACCGTGGCGGTCGTGGGGCTGCTCGTGGCGTCCTCGCGGAAGGGCCGGGGATGACTTCTCCCGGCTACGGGCGACACGCCCGGGCAGGTAGGTTCGGTTCGTGAGCGACAACACGCACGACAAGCTGCCCATCCGGATGCTGCACGACCGGGTCCTGGTCCGCACCGACTCTCCGGAGGGGGAGCGGCGCTCCGGCGGCGGCATCCTTATTCCGGCCACCGCCGCGGTGGGCCGCCGGCTGTCCTGGGCCGAGGTGGTCGCGGTCGGCCAGAACGTCCGTACGGTCGAGATCGGAGACCGGGTGCTGTACGACCCCGAGGACCGCGCCGAGGTGGAGGTGCGCGGCATCGCGTACGTCCTGATGCGGGAGCGGGACCTGCACGCGGTGGCCGCGGACCGGTTCCAGGGGGCTTCGGACTCGACCGGCCTGTACCTGTAGAGACGGGGATCCCTCCCGGGGCCCTGGTGACGACCGTCACCAGGGCCTTTGCGCGTTCTTTGCTAGCCTGGGGGACACCCCGACGAGACGCGCCGTACCGGGTTGACGACAAGACGACGCACCCCTGTTTCCCGTCTCGCGGAGGTGTCTCGTCATGGCCTGGGTTCTGCTCGTCGTCGCAGGTCTGCTGGAAGTCGGCTGGTCGATCGGCATGAAGTACACCGACGGCTTCACCCGGCTGTGGCCCAGTGTGTTCACGGGTGCGGGGATCGTCGCCTCCATGCTGCTGCTGTCGCAGGCGGCCAAGACGCTGCCGATCGGTACGGCGTACGGCGTGTGGGTCGGCATCGGGGCGGCCGGTGCGGCGGTGCTCGGCATGGTGGTGCTCGGTGAGCCGGCGACCGCCGCCCGGATCTTCTTCGTCTGTCTGCTGCTGGTCGCCGTGGTGGGGCTGAAGGCGACCTCGGGTCACTGACCCCGGACGGTGGTGCGCGTGGGGCGGGGGCCGCGTGAGGCGGCTTCGGGTCCCGCCTCGCCCGTCACGTACTCCTCGTCCCCGGTGTCCGGTGCCCCGGTGTCCGGTGCGCCCGTGGTGTCCGGTGCGCCCGTGGCGTCCGGCACCGGCGGTACGGCCGGCATCTCCTCCGCTCCGGGCATCAGTCGGAGGTCGAAGTCCTTGGGCGGGGTGCCGGCCAGCGCGTTCCGGGTGAACTGGCCCCAGATCGCGGCGGGCGGTCCACCTCCGCTGACGCGGGGCAGTCCGAGGGCGCCGTAGAGGGGTTCCTGGTGGCCGGATTCGGGGTCCTGGCCCATGAGGGCGACGACCGTGGCGAGTTCGGGCGTGTAGCCGGCGAACCAGGCGGCCTTGTCGTCCTCGGCGGTGCCGGTCTTGCCGGCGGCGGGGCGTCCGGCGGTCTGGGCGGCGGTGCCGGTGCCGGCCTCGACGACGCTGCGGAGGATGGACGTGGTGGTGTCGGCGGCCTCCCGGCTGACGGCCTGCCGGGCCGTTCCGTCGGGCAGGACGAGTTCCCGGCCGCCCCGGGTGACGGCGGAGACGAGGGTGTACGTGCCGTGCCGTCCGTGCGCGGCGAGGGTCGCGTACGCCGCCGCCATGTCGAGGACGCTCGCGGTGGCGGGGCCGAGGGCGATGGAGGGGGAGGCGGTGAGGTCGGGGGTGGAGCGGGGCACGCCGAGGGCGATGGCGGTCCGCCGGACGTGCGTGGGGCCGACGTCCACCGCCATCTGGGCGTACACGGCGTTCACGGACAGGTTGGTGGCGGCGCCGACGGCGATCTCGCCGTAGCTGGCGTCGTCCTCGTTGGCGGGGTCGTAGAGGGCGCCGTTCCAGCCTTCCACCGGGCGGCGGTTGGTGCCGTCGTAGAGGGTGTAGGGGGTGATGGGGAGGCCCTGCTGGGTCTGGGCGCCGCTCTGTACGGCCGCGGTGAAGACGAACGGCTTGAAGGTGGAGCCGACCTGGTAGTCGCGGCGGGTGGCGTTGTTGACGTACTGCTGGGTGTAGTCGATGCCGCCGTAGAGGGCGAGGACCCTGCCGGTGCCGGGGTCGACGGCGGCGGCTCCGACGCGGACGTAGCGGTCGGCGGGGGCGCGGGCCGGGTCGAGGCGGGACGTGACCTGGTCCTCGACGGCCTGGACGAGGGCGTCCTGCTTGGCCGGTTCCAGGGTGGTGGTGATGCGGAAGCCACCGCCGGCGAGGGTCTTCTCGTCGACGATCCCGTGGTCGGTCAGGTACTCCTCGACGGCTTGGACGAGGTAGCCGCGCTGGCCGGAGAGGGCGGTGGCGGGGCGGGCGGTCTGGGGGGCGGGGAAGCGGGCGGCGGCGCGGGCGGCGGGGTCGAGCCAGCCTTCGCCGACCATGCCGTCGAGGACGTAGTTCCAGCGGGCGACGGCGGTGGCCCGGTTCTCGGGGTGGGTGGTGACGTCGTAGGCGCTGGGGGCTTTGAGGAGGGAGGCGAGGTAGGCGCCCTCGGCGGTGTCGAGGCGGTCGACGTCCTTGCCGTAGTAGGCGCGGGCGGCGGCCTGGACGCCGTACGCGTTCCGGCCGAAGTAGCTGGTGTTGAGGTAGCCCTCGAGGATCTCGTCCTTGCTCTTCTCGCGGCCGAGCTTGATCGCGATGAAGAACTCCTTGGCCTTGCGGGTGAGGGTCTGCTCCTGGCCGAGGTAGTAGTTCTTCACGTACTGCTGGGTGATGGTGGAGCCGGACTGGCGGCCCTTGCCGGTGACGGTGTTCCAGGCGGCGCGGAGCATGGCCTTGGGGTCGACGGCCCGCGAGGTGTGGAAGTCGCGGTCCTCGGCGGCGAGGACGGCCCGCCGGACGGTGAGCGGCACCTGGCCGAGGGGGACGTTCTCCCGGTTGACCTCGCCGTCGCGGGCGAGGGGGCTGCCGTCGCGGTAGAGGTAGACGTTGGACTGGGCGACGGCGGCGGCGTTGGCGGGCGGGATCTCCACCAGGAGGTAGCCGGCGGCGAACGCGCCGGCGAGCAGCAGCGTGCCCAGCAGGAGCAGCCCGAAGAGGGTCCGCAGGAAGCGGCGGACGCCGCCGGGGCGCCGGGGGCGGCGGCGTCGTCGTTCCGGCCGCTCGTCCGGTCGCGGGGCGGGGAGGGTGGGGTCCCTCGGCTCCCAGCTTGCTTCCCGGTCCGGGCGGGATGGCCGGGGGGTGTCGCTCGTACCTGAGGAAGGGGACATGGCATCACATACTGCACGGAACGGGACGAAACTCCCGAACGCGACCCGAACCTGACGCGAAATCCGCTCGCGGTGCCCCGCCGCGCACCGCTAGGGTCGTGCGCTTCGCTGTCATTCGTGCCGAAAGGTGCGTACCGAAACGTAAGTGCTGAAAGGTGCGTGCCGAAGGTGCGCACCGGGAGGGAGCTTCATGCTGCGGCTGTACGCGACGGTGGCCGCGGGCGGCTTCCGGCGCCACGCCACGTACCGGGTGGCGACGCTGGCGGGGGTGTTCACCAACAGCGTCTTCGGCTTCATCCTGTCGTACACGTACATCGCCCTCTGGGACGAACGGCCGCAGCTCGGCGGCTACTCGATGGACGACGCCCTCGCCTACGTGTGGATCGGGCAGGGGCTGCTCACCGTCTGCGGACTGATGGGCGGCGGCTTCGAGGACGAGCTGATCGAGCGGATCAGGACGGGCGACATCGCGGTCGACCTGTACCGCCCCGCCGACCTCCAGGCCTGGTGGTTCTCGGCCAACGCCGGCCGGTCCGCCTACCAGCTCCTCGGCCGCGGCGTCGCCCCGATGGTGTTCGGCGCACTCGTCTTCGGCTTCACCCTGCCCTCCGGTCCCGGCGGCTGGCTGGCGTTCCTGGTGGCGGTGGCGCTCGGCTCGGTCGTCGGCTTCGCGATCTGGTACGCGGTGGCGATGAGCGCCTTCTGGTTCCTCGACGGCCAGGGCGTGGTGCAGGTCGCCTGGCTCGGCGGCCTCTTCTTCTCCGGCATGCTCCTCCCCCTCAACGTCTTCCCCGGCACCCTCGGCGAGATCGCCCGCCTGCTGCCCTGGGCCTCCCTCCTCCAGGTCCCCGCCGACGTGTACCTCGGCCGCTACGAGGGCCGGGCACTCGCCGGCGCGTACGCCTTCCAGGGCTGCTGGGCCCTGGTCCTGCTCGGCGCGGGCCGGGCGGCACAGGCGGCGGCGACCCGGAAGGTGGTGGTCCAGGGTGGCTGAGCACCTCCGGACGGGTGCCGCTTCGCACCCGCCCCGGGCGGCGGCCGAGTCCCCGGACCGTTCCCCGTCCCCGTCCCCGTCCCCGTCCCCGTCCCCGTCCCCGTCCCCGTCCCCGTCCCCGTCCCCGTCTCCGTACACACCCCCATCCCCACCCCCACCCCCATCCCCGTTCCCGTACGCGTCCCGGCCGGTGGTCGACTCCCTCCGCACGTACCGCATGGTCGCCGGCATGTGGATCCGCTCGACGATGACCTACCGGGCGTCCTTCGCGCTGACCGTGTTCACCAGCTTCTGCGTCACCTTCTTCGACTTCGTCGTCATCCTGCTGATGTTCGGTCAGGTCGAGGGCCTCGGCGGGTTCTCGTTCGCGGAGGTCGCCCTCCTGTACGGGCTGACGGGCACGTCGTTCGGGATCGCGGACCTCACGATGGGCTCGCTCCAGCGGATGGGGAGACGGGTCAGGGACGGTTCGCTCGACACGTTCCTGATGCGGCCGGCGCCCCTGCTCGCGCAGGTGGCGGCGGACAAGTTCGCGCTGCGGCGGTTCGGCCGGGTCGCACAGGGGCTGATGGTCCTGGTGTGGGCCCTGGTGCTGCTCGACGTGGAGTGGACGCCGGTGAAGGCGGCGCTGCTGCCGGTGACCCTGGTGTGCGGTGCGGTGATCTTCGCCGCGGTGATGGTGCTCGGGGCGTCGGCGCTGTTCCTGATGCAGGACGCGGCGGAGGTCACGAACTCGTTCACGTACGGCGGGAACACGCTCCTCCAATACCCGCCGACGATCTTCGCGCAGGAGCTGGTGCGGGGGGTCGTGTACGTCGTGCCGCTCGCGTTCGTGAACTGGCTGCCCGCCCTGCACCTCCTCGGCCGGCCGGCCCCCGCGGGCGTGCCGGACGCGGCGGCGTTCGCGTCGCCGCTGGTCGCCGCCGTCTGCTGCGCGGTCGCGGGCCTCGCCTGGCGCGCCGGCGTCCGCTCGTACCGATCGACAGGAAGCTGAGGTCAGGGGCATGCCCTTCATCGAGTTGGACGAGGTCGAGAAGACCTTCACGGTCCGCCGCAAGGCCGGCCTGTTCCGCCGGGAGAAGCGGGAGGTCCGGGCGGTCGACGGGATCGGCTTCGGCGTGGAGCGGGGCGAGATGGTCGGCTACATCGGCCCCAACGGCGCCGGGAAGTCGACCACGATCAAGATGCTGACCGGCATCCTCACCCCCACCGGCGGCCGGCTGCGGGTCGCCGGCATCGACCCGGCGCGCGAACGCACCCGGCTCGCCCAGCGGATAGGGGTGGTCTTCGGCCAGCGCACCACCCTCTGGTGGGACCTGCCGCTGAGGGACTCGTACCGGCTGATGCACCGCATGTACCGCATCCCCGACGCCCGCTACCGCGAGAACCTCGACCGCTGCGTCGACCTCCTCGACCTCGGCGAACTGCTCGACGTCCCGGTCCGCCAGCTCTCCCTCGGCCAGCGGATGCGCGGCGACATCGCGGCGGCCCTCCTGCACGACCCCGACGTGCTCTACCTCGACGAGCCGACGATCGGCCTCGACGTCGTCTCCAAGGTGCGGGTGAGGGACTTCCTGCGCGAGTTGAACGCGACCCGGGGCACCACGGTGCTGCTGACCACCCACGACCTCACCGACATCGAGCAGCTCTGCTCCCGCGTCATGGTCATCGACCACGGGCGGCTGATGTACGACGGTGAACTCGCCGGCCTGCACGCCGTCGGCGAGAGCGAACGCCTCCTCGTCGTCGACCTGGAGCGCGAGCTCCCCCCGATCACCGACGTGCCCGGCGCCCGCTTCGTACGCGCGGACGGCCCCCGCCAATGGCTCGCCTTCCCGGCCGGCGCCTCCGCCGCCCCGCTGGTCGCCGCGGTCGCCGCCGGCCATCCCCTCGTCGACCTCTCGGTGCGGGAGCCGGACATCGAGGCGGTGATCGCGAAGATGTACGGGGGAACTCGGGACGAGCGCCGGGAGTCCCTGATGTAGGAGGTCGAGTGCATTGGTGAGTTTCTCGTACACGGCGGCGGACGAGGAGAAGAGCAGAGGCGTCCGGCGGATGAAAACGCTGGCGACGTCCCTGCTCGTCGGCGTGGCCCTGGTCTACGCCCTCGCGACCTGGGCCCACCACGCGGGCTGGGGCGCCTGGACGGGCTACGTCGCCGCGGCGGCCGAGGCCGGCATGGTCGGCGCCCTGGCGGACTGGTTCGCCGTCACCGCGCTCTTCCGGCGGCCCCTGGGCCTGCCCATCCCCCACACGGCGATCATCCCCACCAAGAAGGACCAGCTCGGCGCCTCACTCGGCTCCTTCGTCGGCGAGAACTTCCTCTCCGCCGACGTCGTACGGGGCCGGCTGCACGCCTTCGGCATCGCCCGCCGCCTCGGCGGCTGGCTCGCGGAACCCGCCCACGCGGACCGCGTCACGGCCGAACTCTCCACGGCGCTGCGCGGCGCGCTGACGGTCCTGCGCGACGCGGACGTCCAAGCGGTCGTCGGCGAGGCGATCACCCGTCGGGCGGAGGCCGCGGAGATCGCCCCCGGCCTCGGCAAGACCCTGGAGAAGATCGTGTCGGACGGCGCCCACCACCGGGCCGTCGACCTCGTCTGCACCCGCGCCCACGACTGGCTCGTCACCCACGGCGACTCCGTCATGGACGCCGTCCAGGGCGGCGCGCCCGGCTGGACGCCCCGCTTCGTCGACCGGCGCATCGGCGAACGCGTCTACAAGGAGCTCCTGCGCTTCGTCACGGAGATGCGCGACATGCCCGGCCACCCCGCCCGCGGGGCCATCGACCGCTTCCTCGCCGACTTCGCCGCCGACCTCCAGGCCGACACCGACACCCGCGCCCGCGTCGAACGCCTGAAGTCCGACCTCCTCGCCCGCCCGGAAGTCCAGGACATCATCGCCTCCGCCTGGTCCTCCGTCCGCAACCTCATCATCGCCGCCGCCGAGGACGACCACAGCCAACTCCGCCTCCGCGCCCGCGCCTCCCTCATCTCCCTCGGCAAGCGCCTCGCCACCGACGCCCGCCTCCAGTCGAAGGTCGAAGGCTGGGCCGAAGACGCCGCCGCCTACCTCGTCACCACCTACCGCGACGAGATCACCTCCCTCATCACCGACACCGTCGCCGGCTGGGACGCCGTCCAGACCTCCCGCAAGATCGAAGCCAACATCGGCCGCGACCTCCAGTTCATCCGCATCAACGGCACGGTCGTGGGCGCCCTCGCCGGCCTCCTCATCTACACCGTCAGCCACGCGGCAGGCGCCTGACACCGCAGTCCGAGCGAGTCGGCCCTTCCGGCGGGTGACGGCCGGGTACGGGATCAGCTCTTCCCGCGGGTCACGGCCCAGGAGGCGACGGCCATGCCTCCGGCGACGGAGAACACCGCGGGCCAGGCCCCGATCTTCTTCGCGAGGGGATGGGACCCGGCGAACGCCGCGACGTACGCGGTGCCGAGCCCGGCAGCCACCTTCGCCCCACCGACCTGCCGCCACTCCCGAGCGGCCACCCCACCGGCTGCGGCGAGCACCACCCCACCAAGCGGCCGCTTCTTCGTCCACCGAGCAACGGCATACCCCCCGACGAGCCCGGCAGCGGCTACGGCGGAGGAGGGGATACGGGACATGGCGGTGCCTTTCGGGTCGCTGGATTTCCTCCGAGCGTAGGGCACGGCGAATCGGCGCCGAATGGCACTCCCGCTTGACGACCGCGTCACAATGGCCGCCATGAGGGCCCTGGAGACGAACCCGGCGACGAGCTCCCGGATGAGCAGGCAGCGGAGCCGGGACACCGGTGTGGAGAAGGCGCTGCGCAGTGCGCTGCACGCCGACGGGCTCCGCTTTCGGATCCATCGGCGTCCGCTGAAAGGCCTCCGCCGAGAGGCCGACATCGTCTTCGGGCCGGCCCGCGTCGCCGTCTTCGTCGACGGCTGCTTCTGGCACGGCTGCCCGGAACACGCGACGTGGCCGAAGAGGAACTCCGAGTTCTGGCGCGAGAAGATCGAGAAGAACCGCGCGCGGGACGCGAACACCGATGCGCGATTGAAGGAAGCGGGGTGGGTGTCCGTACGGGTCTGGGAGCATGAGAGCCCGGACGAGGCCGCCCCGAGAGTGGCTGCGATCGTCGCGGAGCGGCGAGCGCTTCTGCGGGGTCGATCGAAGGCCGCGGAAAAGCCCCCGCCTACCGAAAATTGACAGACTGCAAGTTGTCAAATGGCCGGTGATAGCCTGTCCAGCGGGTGCATGTGGTGTGAGCGGCGCGCGGTACGGGCACCGCTGCGCGGCGACCAGGGCTCGGGGGGATGCACATGGTGGAACGACAAGGCGAAGAGTTCGGTCCCTGGCTGGAACGCCAGCTCGCGCGGGCCGACATGAAGCAGGCCGACCTCGCGCAGCGCCTCAATCTCACCCGGGCGGCCGTCTCCGCTTGGATCAACGGTCGTGCCGAGCCCCGCGACGAGACCAAGCGGGCCATCGCCGCAGTGTTCGGGGCCGATCCCGCCTCGGTTCACGATCGGACGACCGACATCGCTTCGGCACGTCCTCGCCAGTGGCACCATCGACCGGCCCATGCCGACGGCGGGCGTGAGTACGGCAACGCCGCGGCTTTCGCCTTCGACGCCGATCTGTCCGTCCTCGCTCGTGAGGCGACCCAGAACTCGCTCGACGAGCGCCACGACTCCACGACGCCGGTCCGTGTCCGTTATGTGCTGCACGAGATCACCGGCGAGCACCTCGACGCCTTTCTCGCGGCGGCGCGGTGGGAAGAACTTCGTCCTCACTACGAGGCGGCAGCCGTCGGCGGGCAGAAGGTGTCCCGTAGTCTCCGCGCCGCGCTCGACGACCTCGACGAGCGGCGCTCGCTGCTGCTGCTCCGTGTCGAGGACTACAACGCCGCCGGTCTCACCGGCCCGGAGTACGAGGACGGCCGCTACGCCGCCGTGGTCCGTCGCCAGCTCGACAGCCACAAGCAGGCGGGAGGACGGGCCGGTGGCTCCTACGGACTGGGCAAGGCCACTCTCTGGGCCACCAGCCGGCTGGGACTCGTTCTCGTCAACTCCACCCTCTCGACATCCCACGAGGGGCGTGTCGAGCGTCGTGTCGTCGGTCGACTCGACCTGCCCTGGCACGAGCTCGAAGGCGAGGCATACGCCGGTCCCGCGTGGTTCGGCGAGACGGAGCCGGGGCCGGTCCACAAGGGCGTGTCCCGATCCTGGTGGGCGGACGAGGACGAGGTTCGTTCCCTCCATCTCGACCGGTCGAGCTCCGACTCGGGTACTTCCTTCCTCATCGTCGGCGCGCACGATGCCTCCGGCGACGCCGAGACCCTCCAGGAAATGCACGACAAGCTCGTGCGCTCCCTCGCCGACGGGTTCTGGGCGACCATGATCGGGGGCAGGACGGCCGGAGCATTGATGGAGGCCAGTGTCACCACCCTCCGCAACGGGCGCGTCCTCGTCTCCGAGGAGCGCGTCGACCCGCACGCGCACCACCCGGCTCTCGGACGTGCCCTGCAGACTTACCTCGACGGGGAGACGGTTCCCGAACTGACCGCCGGCGATCAGGTCGCGCTCGTCGAGGTCCCGCTCGTCGTCTCTCCGCTGAAGGGCCGGGGCCGTGCCCGGGACAAGGGACGGGAACATCGCGCGGTTCTTCTGCTGACCTCGGCCGCGGATCGCGACGAGCGGCACAGCCGGGTCGTCTGCATGCGCGGCAACCGGATGACCATCACCGAGCAGCGCCCCCGCGAGCTGCCCCTCGGTACGGCCCCCTTTCAGGCCGTGCTGCTCGCCGGCTTCGCGACCGGGCGGGAAGGCGAGGACGTCGAACTCGCGGAAGCATTTTTGCGTGCCTCCGAGCCGCCGGAGCACGACCGTTGGGACCGTACGGAGGAGCTCACCTCGCTCTACGAGCGCGGCGCTCTCACTCGTCTCAAGGAATTCCGAGCCGAGATCGACAAGGCCGTGCGGAGCCTGGTCGGACGGCGGGAGACCGTTCGTTCGGAGGGGCCGGCCGCACTGCGCGAGCTGCTCAGGCTGGACGGCGGTGCCGGTACCGGCGGCGGCAAGCGGACGCAGGGCTTCCCCGTAGTCCGCAACGTGGAGGCCCGCGTCGACGACAGCGGCGCCTGGAACGTCACGGTCGGCCTCAAGCTCCCCGATGCCGAGGACCCCTGGGTTCTGACCCCCGTGGCCAAGTTCGACGTACGATCCGGTGGCCGTCCTGCCGTCGGCTGGGCCGTACTCGCCGCCTCGGACGACTGCCGAGTGGAGAACGGCAACCTCGTCGTCGCCCCCGGTGTCCGGACGGCCGTGTTCACCGGCGTCACCGACCCCGCCACCCACCCCGTTCAGGGTGCCCTCGCGCGACTCGTCGTCGATGTCCAGAAGGCCCGCGGAGGAGCGGCATGAAGTCCGTCTATCCCTACCCGACCCTCTTCGGCGACGTCGATCTGGACGTCCTCTCGATCACCGTCGACGGAACGTCCTCACTCCCGTACTCGCACGTGTCCAAGTCCGAACGGACCGTGGCCCTCCACCGCTCCGGCAGGGAGAACTGGGAGCACTGCACACTGCGGCTCCAGGCCACGCTCCCCGAGCCGGAGATCGCCGACGGGCGGTGGACGGACGTCGTCTGTCTGGCGGCACTCACGGAGAAGGCGACGAACGCCCGCACGACCGCGCGCCTCGAGCGGGCAGCCGACGGGACGTGGGTCGGCAGCATCGACCTGCACCGGAGCCGACACCTCGATCGCGCGACGCTCGGCCTGACCGTCGTGGCGACCTGTGACGGCGTCGCAGGAAGGGCCATCGGCGCGACGGCGGAGGACTGGTACGTCGACCTCAAGGGAACGACTCCCGTGCGCCGACGCGAGATCGAGATCGTCGAGGCGGACTTCCGCGAAGGACCCGAGGAGTGGCTTCGTCCATACAAGGACTCGCCCTGGATCGTGGACACCACCGGAGAGGTGCCCACCGTCTATCTCAACACCGCATCCGTCGACGGCCTCGTCGGCCTGCTCGGCGGCAGCGGAGGCGGCCCGGCCGAGAAGCTCCTGCGCGACGTGACCTCCAGCCAGATCGCGCAGGACGCCTGGACGGCCATGTTCCACACGGCCGTCAGTGATCTCGACGTCGACGAGGACGGAACTCCCCTCATGCCGGCGGGATGGCGTGAGTCCGTCCTTCGGATGATGTTGCCCGACGTGCTGCCCGGCCGGCAGCTCACCGACGCCCTGTACGACATCGAGGAGCGTCGCACCAAGGGGTTCGGCTGGGCCGAGCTTCAGACGGCCGTGCAGTACGCGGCCGGCAGGAGAAGCCAGATCACGAAGAGGCTGACCAATGCGGTGAGATCCGTCGACGCCGCGGAAAGGAGCGGCAGTCGATGAGCCTCCTTGCCCCCGTCGATCCGCCGGCGGTGCTTGCGCTGTTGCCCGACGCGGCCGTCACCAAGTACCTAGGCCGCGGCATTCAGTCCGGCCTGGAACTTCCCCCGCAGGTGGCACTGACCCGTGCCTGTGTCACGTACGACCCTCGAACCGCAGAACGTCGCCGGACCGCACCGGTCCGCGAACTCCTCGACGAGGCGATGCGGCGCTTCGTCGACGATCGACGCGCCGCCGACAGCTGGCTCGCCCCCCGTGTGCACGCCACTCTCCGGATGACCCGTGCCGAGGCCGCCGACAGCCGCCTCTGGAACCACCTGGCCATGGTCGTCGCCCCCGACTACGTCGTCTGGCGCCACAGGGGCCCCGATACCGCCGACGGCCGCGGCATCGCCACCGCCGCCCGCTTCAGCGGTCCCCACTACACCCAGGCGTTCTCCCGGCTCTGGTGGGCGGCGGAACTCTTCCGCGACGGCGATGACTACGCCCCGGTCGTCACCGCCTGTCGGAACCAGGACATCCTCAACACCACGATGCGCCTGGACGTCATCGATCACCGTCCCACCGCCCAGGCGATGATCCGCCTCATCGGCGGTTTCCTCGACGCCGGAGTCCCTCGCCCCGGCGACCACGTCAACGCCTTCTCCGCCGCCGTGAACGCGGCCGGCAGCACCCTCGTCTACGACGTGCTGGCCGAGGACGTCGATCCCGACGCGGACGAGTTGCTCGAATGGATCGAGGCGGGTTCCGGCGCGGTGGTCGGCTGGGAGCGACTGCCGGAAGGCCCCTCCGACGGACGCGTCAAGCCGGCCGCCATCGACGCGTTGATCCCGCTCTTCGAGAAGCTGCGGGTCGAGGCCCCACTCCGAAAGAGGACCTCCTCCGGGGACGACATGCAAGCGGACATGTCCGTTCCTGCTCCCAGGGCCCCCGGGGTGGTGCTGTCGAAGCCCTCCGACTTCGTCTGACCGCCTGCTCAGCCCTCGGGGTCGCTCGCGTATTCCTTCGCGGTGCCGAGGGCCGCGGTCAGGACCGCCTTGCCCAGCAGCGGCGGGATGGCGTTGCCGACCTGCTGGGCGATCGCCCTGCCGGACCACGGATAGTCGCGGGGGAACGTCTGCAGCACGCCCGCCTCGTGCGCCGAGAAACGCGGAAGCTCTCGACCGTCGGTCGCGACGACCCGGTTGCGCGAGACCTTGCCGGTGACCGTGAACGCGGGTTCGCCGGAGGTTCGACGACCCCGGGTCCTGGGGTCGCCCCCGGTCCCGTAGTTCGAGACGACCTCGAAGGGCGTCGGCCGATCGAGGACCTCTGCCATGGACACCCACGGCTTCAGGGCAGGGTCGCCCTGCTCTTGGGGTACACCCTTGCGGTACAGACGGTGAGTGGGCTCCGGCAGCTCCGCGATGCGGTTGAGCCGGGCCACGAGGATCGCGCGGCGCCGGGTCTGAGGGACGCCGAACTGCTCCGTGTGCAGCACTTTCGGCTTGGCCACCCAGTATCCGTTCGCGGACAGGACCTTCGCGTACTCCTCCCAGACGGGAAGGACCGCGGGCACCTGCTCCAGCACGATCGCCTCGTAGGGCCGCCCGTCACGGAGCGCTTCCAGGGCCCAGCGCAGCGGTTCCAGGACCAGGCCGGTACGGTCGTCGTCGAGTACGGCGAGCTTGGAACGGACGTCCTCGCCGCGCGCCATCCGCCGGACGAATCCGATCACCTCGTCCAGCGCACGACGACCCGCTCCGGTGCCGGCCACGGTGAACGTCTGGCACGGGGGGCCGCCCGCCAGTACGGTCGCGTTCGGGAACTTGTGAGGGCCGAAATCCCGTACGTCGCCCTGCAGGGTGAGGAGGCCGGCCTCGGCCCGGGTGTCGCACGCGTCCTGATCGAACTCGATTCCCGTCACCTCGTAGCCGAGGTCGCGTGCCGCCACGTCGAGCCCGCCGGGCCCGGCGAACAAGTCGACAATCTCGGGGCGTGGCACGGTGGTCTCCAGGGGATGGTGTGTTCGTCAAGGGGACCGGGGACCCCGCAGCGCTACAGGTTACCCGGCGCGGCCGACCGAGCGGCTCGGCTGTCGGGCGTCGCCCCCGATCGGCCGGAGGTGATGCGTTCCGTACATCGAAGTCAGCATTTCAGAGCCGTTCCGATCGCCTCGCCGAGCGCCCGCCCGACCGGTGGAGGAGTGGCGTGGCCCACCTGCCGGTACCGCGCGGTCTTACGGCCCGCGAAGTGCCATTCCGGTGGAAAGCCCTGCAAAGCGGCGGCTTGGGGCACGGTGAGGGGCATCATCCCGGAGCGTCCGAGCGACGGATCCCAGTCGAAATCCGGCCCCGGCACGTCGTCGGCAACCGTGCCACCGTCGACGCCCATGCGTGCCCAGGCGCGCTTGCTGCCCGTCGGCCCCAGGTCCGCACCACCGCGATTCCAGGAACCTCCGACCAGTGTCGGGGCCGGGCGATCGGCCTGAGCGGCCCACGAGGCGGCCTGGGGCCAGCCGCGGGCCGCCATCGAGGAGCCCAGCACTTCCCCGACCGTCCGATGTCGTGTGACAGAGGCCATGGGAGTCGTGAAGGAGTCCAGACGTCCATCCCTGAAAGCGACGACGACCCCCTCTTTACGATCTTGCGCCACTCCGAAATCGGCGGCGTTGAGCACGAACCAATGAATGTCGTAGCCGAGGTGGACGAGTTCCTCGGTGATGTACTCCCGGATAGGGCCGTACGCCGCCTTGGTCACGAGATCGGGGACGTTCTCGATCAACAATGCGCGTGGCCGGACGCCGTGCATGAGCATGATCGTGGCCTTGAGTGCCTCCAGTTCGTCGTCCCTTTCGGGACGGTGCACGGAGGCGGTGGCCTTGACGCGGGGGAGCCCGGCCGCGAGCAGGTCCACGTCGTAGGTCTGCTGATGCTCGACGGGATCGAAATCGAGGAGGTCGAGATCGAGGACGTCCCAGGCGGGCCTGTTCGCACGGAGCGTGTCACAGGCGACGGTCCTGTTGTCGAGAAGGAGCACAGGATCGAAACCCGCCTGCTCCAACCCGAGGGCGAGACCTCCGGCGCCGGCGCAGACGCCGACGCTCCGCAGGCGGGCCGTCGTGGTGGCCATTCCGTTCGCCGTCCTCATCCGAGTCCCGCAGCCGCTCCGGAGGCCGTGTCGATGATGGCGACCCCCTCCTGAGAAGAGTCGACGGTAGTGAAGCGCAACACGCGACCGTCGTCACTGCGGGCCGAGGCCGGTGCGACGAATCCGAAGGCCATCACGACCCGGCTGGGATCGAGCGAAACGCCCTCCACGAGTGTGGCTCGGTGCTCGGGCTCGACGATCGGGTACAGGACGATCACGCCGCGGCGCGGGGCGACCAGGCTCTCGACGCTCGCGTCGCCGGCATCGGTGAGCGAGCCCGCGATGCGCAGGGCCGCCGCGCGGTGCTTGACGTCGCTGATGGCACCGAAGAGCGGGGCCCGCCGACGGTCACGGGCGAAGTAGGAGTAAGGGCGACCATCGGCCGCCAGCCGGATCCGTTTGCCCGGCTGGGCGTGCTGCGGAGCGAGCACGATCCAGTCGTCCACCTGGGCGGTGCCGCCCGCGGTGATCTCCCGCAGGTAGTCCAGGTGAGGGACGAACTGCGAAGGGGCGCCCCACCGCACTCCTGACACCAGGGCGAGGAGCTCCGCGGCGCCGATCCGGCCCGTGAGCGCGGAGAAACGATGGGTGACGTCCTTCTCGCGCAAGTGGTATGAGAGCTGTGCCGGCTCTGCCGACAAGGAGTCCAGGACGGGTGTCCACAGGCTGGTGTTGTGCCGGAGGTCGACAGCCCTCGTCGGGTAGGCCGTGGGTTCCTGCCACTCACCGGGAGAGCGGACGGTGACCAGGCGGGAGTTGTACATCTTGTTCGGGCTCGTCGGCTTGAGCCACGGGATGTGCTGCCAGACGAGCGGTGGCACCCTGTCCGGGGTGACCTGCGGACGGCCGTCGACGGTCACCGAGTACTGGGCCAGCTCCGCCCGGAACGCCTCTTCGTCCCGGCAGATCGCCTCGAAGCCCTCGTACAGGTCGATCTCCTTTTTCCCCATGGTCTCCTGGCGCCCCAGGTAGAGACGTACCAGGTCCCGGTATCCCTCGCGGAAGCCGAACCAACGGCCCATCTGCATGAGCGTGGAGGCGTTTCCGGCGCGACGCCGGAAGTACGAGACGGTCAAGCCTTCCACGGTGAACCCGCGAGCCAGTTTCTGTCCGCCGATGAGGATCTTCCAGATCGACCGCTTGTCGAAGTCGGCTTCGCCGGTCTCGATGTCCTTGTCGCCGTTGACCACGATGATCGGCTTGTCGTCACCGCCGATCCGGATTGCGGCGGGGCCGATGAACGGCGCGAGCTCCTCGAACGAGGACGGCACGGCCTGGCCGTCGGCGCGCACCGCGGAGACGGGGGCGATGTCCGTGTCGAAGAGGTGGCGCAGCCGCTCGCGGCCGGCAGGGCCGAGGTAGCCGGCGTTCCACCACAGCCGGGTGACGCGACCGAGCAGCTCTCGATGGTCGTCCTGCCGAACGGACTCGTGGATCAGCATGGTGTGGTGTTGGAAGTAGCGATCGCCGAGACCGCCCTTGTCCTCGCGGTACAACTTCATCGCCGCGGTCAGTACGAACATGTCCATGGCGCCTTCGAGGCATGCGTCGTCTTCGTCGCCCTCGCCGTCTCCCTCCACCACGATGGAGCGGACGTGCGCCCTCTCGTTGGAGTTCACGAACGTCCGCTCCTCGTCGGGCAGATCCGAGTCGAGGTCGTGGAAGTCACGGGCGCCCATGTATCCGTCCGGACGCGGCAGGGAGATGATGAAGTCCTTCGGGAAGATGTCCTCTGTGTCGCTGGGGTCGATGAAGACGTTTGCGAAGGGCGTCGCCGTGTAGCCCACGTACTGGGCGCGCGGCAACATCCGCAGCAGTTCCGAGATCTTCTGGTTGATCGCGGTCCGCTCGGCGTTCGGCTTGGCCAGGTCGGCCGTGTTCACCGATGCCTCGTCGGACTCGTCGTCCACGATCAGGACCGGGATCTCGGCGAGGGGCGTCTGGATCTTCCGCAGGTCCTTGACCAGCTTTTCCAGGACCCTCTTGTTCTTCTTGACGACCATCAGGCGGGCCGCCGCCCGGTGCAGGTTGCGCGGGTCGTACAGGGGGAGGCCGGGTTCCTGCTTGTCGGCTTCGAGAGCGGCGATCCCCATCTGGAGGCTCTGGTAGTCGACGTCGCGGGTCGTCATCCGGTGGATGTCGAAGGCGCCGAGCGAAGAGGGCATCGCTCCGAAGGCAGCGAACTTGCCCTGACTCCAGGCGGGGTCGTCGGCGTAGTCGGACTCGTACTCGTTCCCGCCGCGCAGGATGTTCTCGCGGCCCACCAGCTCCATGTCCAGGCGGCGTTGGGTCTGCGCGCGCAGCATGTTGAGCGTGCCGCCCAGGACGATCACGAGTCGGTAGCCGGCGTCGATCGCCTTGGCGATGACACCGGCGAAGTTGGCGGTCTTGCCGGATTGGACATAGCCGACCACCAGCCCCTTCGACTGGTACGCCTCGGCCGCCGTCGGGTCGGCCAGTCGCTCCACGACGCGGTCGGACGCCTCGTCGAGGCCGGCGACGATGTCCTCGGGCCATCCCTTGTCCACCAGCAGCTTGCGATACGCAGGCCAGTACCAGGGGCGACCCTGGAGCGACTGAGGCGTGTACCAGATCTTGTGCTCGGTGCTGATGACGACCGCTCCGGCGGCCTTGGACACGGGGACGAGGGCATCGAGCAGCTTGCCGGTCTCCTCGCCGAGGCCGAGCAGGGCGTACACGTCGGCCCGCCGCTCGTCCGTACGGGGAAGGTGGGACGACCACGCCACCTTCTCGTTGTAGTCCCAGCGAGTGAGCTGCTTGCGCCACGTCTCCACCAGCCGGTCGGTGGCGGCTGCCGTGCGGAGCACGGACAGGAAGTCCGCCTCGGTGGTGTACTCGAAGGCTCCCGGCTGCAGGTCCTCGGCCTGGTACTCCAGGGCGCGGACCAGCCGCTTCGGCTTGCCCGAGCTCATGTCGCCGAGCGCACGGTGGTGCAGGTCGAGACGGATGTCGGCGGCGCTGTCGGGGCTCGTCATCGGTGGTTCCTCGGCTGTCGGGGCGGTGCGGTAGGGGAGCACGGGGGATTACGGGAGGTGAAGACCGGACAGGTTCACGGGCGCGTCTGCGGTGGGGGTGAGCCCGGTGACATCGGTTTCGTAGTGGACGGCGGAGATCCGCTCGAGTGCGGCCGCGGCAAGCAGCGCCGGTTCGAGGCGCGGCACGGCCTCGGCCGCCAGGACCAGGGCCTCGTCGCGAGGTGTCCAGCGCTCGTCGTCGGCGCGCTCGACCGACCAGCCGGACCGCTCCAACGCGGAGTCCAGACGCGCGAGCGCTGCCGGGGCCTGCTCCGCCACGCAGCCGCGCACGGCCGCGACCGACTCGGCGAGCGTGCGGCCGCCGGTGCCGCCGCGGGTGAGCCGGAGCGACGCGAACCACAGCGGCCGGCCGGGAGTGGCCTGCAGCTGCCCGATTCCATGGATCATGTGACGTCGCCGTTCCGACGCCGTCGTCTTCACCTCGATGTCGAAATCCACGAGGGCGAAGTCGTGTTCCTCGCCGTACGGGCCCGTCCATGCCTCGACGGCCGCTTCCCAGCTGTACGTCTCGGCGAGCCGGGTCAGTATCGAGAGCTCGCCCAGAAGCCCGATCCGCTGCTCCAACCCCATGGCGCGCGGCCGGCCGAGCAGGGAGCTCCAACCGTCCACGGTCTCGGCGAAGGCACGGTCGAGTGAACGGTTCTTCATGACGATACGGTCGGCGACCGCGAGCAACAGATCGTGGAATTCGCGCATCAACTCCACTTGGGTGGTCCGGATGCGGGCCATGCGGACGCCCTGGCCCACGGCCACCTGGTCGATGAGGACGGCGGGCAGCGGGGAGCGGGGTGGCTGCTGGTTCCGGCCGAGTTCGACGAACAAGGCGATGTCATGACCGCCGTGCCCCACCTCGTATGAGACGACCGGGTGCCCGTCGCCGGTGGAGAGACGGTAGCTCGTGCCGAGACCTTCTCCCAGGTAGTGCTCGACGGCCGACCAGGCGAGGGCCGGGCCCGTCGTGGGGTCAGTCATCGTCCGCCACTCGATTCAGCTCGGCGCGGGCAGCCGCGACGAGCACGGACTGCCACAACTGCAGATTGTCCTTTTCGCGGCTGCCGCTGTACTCCTTTTCGAAGATGCCGTGAAGCAGCAGGTACATGAGCGACTTGAGGGTCGGGGCGTCGTTGAGTCCGCCTCGCCGACCGCCGAGGATCGCGGCACGATAGTGATGGTTGAGAATGATCGTCCGGTTCTCCCGGTCGATCTCGAAGAACGTGCCGTTGTCGATCTTCTGCCAGCGGACGGAGATCGGTTCCTCGCCGGGGATGACCGGCAACTCGTCCTCTATGGCCTCCCGCACCGACGACTCGAAGCCCTTGCCCGCAGGGATCACCGGCTTGCGGGTCGTGCCGGTCCGCTTGCGCGCCTCCCGATACGTCGCGTCCGCGTCCGCCACGTACGTGGTGAAAACGCGCCCGTCGGCATCTGTCGCGGACTCAAGGGCGGTCACGAACTCCGGAGACGTGGCGACACCGTCCTTCTTCACCGTGAGACGGAAGACGTCGGAGGTGACGGAGGAGTCGGGAAGCTCGACGGCGACCCGCGCGAGGGCGAGGTGTTGCTCGGGCTGACGGAAATTGTTCCAGCCGCCGGCCTGGACCAGGCGGTCGTGCCGGTAGAAGTAGAGGCCCTGCCGGTCGATGACCGTCCCGACCGCCTTGAACTCGTCGTTGTTCATCTTCGGCGGCCAGATGTGCGCGGTCAGGGTGACGGGTCCGACGGAGGGGACGGAAGCGACGAAGTCACGGGCGTAGTCGGGGTGCCCACTGACCGGGTAGGCGAACGGATCGAGCGGCTGGACGCCGAAGTTCATGTACTCGACGCCGGTGGAGACGTCCTCGACGGCGATGGTGATGTTGAAGTCGTCGCGTGCCAGGAAGCGGTGCAGATGCAGACCGAGGTGGAGGCCGAGCTTGTTGATCGTTCGATGCAGGTAGCGATCGGTCTGGCCACCACCGCCGGTCTGCGGAAAGTCCTTGACCGAGTCCCAGCGGACGATCGTGCCCTGCCAGACGATCGGGCAGTCGTAGTAACGATCGATGAGTTGCTGGGCGTAGTCCGGCGCGACGATGTCGCACTGGTAACCGGTCACGGCCCGTTCCATCGTCCAGCGGCGTCCGGCCGGTGCGGCCGCCCGGGTGCGTCGTACTTTGCTGACGACGGTGACGGCCCCTGCGTGACTGAGCGAGGCGGATTTCAGTCCGGTGCCGAACATGCCGAGGGCCTGAGGGGCGTAGTCACGGCGCCCGCCGACCGTCATTGCGACGTCCAGTCCCTCCTCGTCCATGCCTTTGCCGTCATCGACGATGAGCAGACTGACGAGCCTGTCCCCGTCGCGCAGGAAGTGGATCACGACATCCTTGGCGCCGGCGTCGATGGAGTTGTCCACCAGGTCCGCGACCGCCGCCTCGAAGCCGTAGCCCTGACTGCTCAGCGCTTCCATGTATCGAGCGTCCGGAGGCAGGTGTTTGCTGCCGGTGGTGGGTACCTCGAACTGCCAGTCAGTCGTCATGATCGCCCTGGGATATGCGCGCTACATCAGATCAAGCACGACCCTAACGGACGGCACTGACATCGTTACGAGGGGTTCCTTTCCCCGGGTCACGGGGAGACCAGGCCTCCGTGGCAGTCGCCGTAGGTCGCTTTCGAGCCGCACCAGCAGGGTGCGGTGCGGGCTGGGGGCCAGGGGGTGGCGCGGGCTCGGGCGGCGAGGGTGGTGGCGTATTGGGGGAGGAGGGCGGGGTGGGAGGGGTGGGTGGATTCGGAGGCGGCGAAGGCTTCGTAGGAGGGGACGGTGGCGCGGACGATGCCGAGGTTGGGGGTGCCGGCCTGGGAGAGCTCGCGGAGGGAGGCTTCGAGGTCGGTGAGGTGGGCGCGGTAGGTGGGGTACTCGGCTTCGAGCTCGGGGTAGGCGGCGAGGAGCTCGTCGAGTTCCGGTTCGGGCCAGTGGAGGACGGCGACCGGGAAGGGGCGCGAGAGCGCGGTGCGGTAGGTGCCGAGTTCGGAGCGGAGGCGGGTGATCTCGGCCTGGAGTTCCGCGGGGTCGGAGGAGCCGAGGGACCACAGGCGCTTGGGGTCGTGGAGTTCGTCGAGGGGGACGGCGGCCGTGTGGAGGCGGTCCGCGAGGTCGTCCCAGTCGTCGTGGGGGAGGGCGAGCATGCGGCGGATGCGGTGCCGGGTGGTGAGGAGTGAGCGGGTCGCGTGGGGGAGGTCCTCCGGGGTGGCGGCGAGGAGGGTCGCCGCTTCCGTCAGCGTCGACTCCGCCGCCTCCAGCTCGTCGTGGGCCTCCAGCGTCTCCGCCGTGATCTCCCAGGCCGCCGCGTCCGACGGCGTCGCGCGGCGGATGCCGTCGATGATCGCGCGGGCCTCGGCCTCGTGGCCGTACTCCCAGAGGTTCGCCGCCATGAGGGCGCGGATCAGGTGCGGGTTCGCCGGTTCGCCGGTGAGGAGCGTGTCGTAGAGGGCGGTTGCGCCCGGTCGGTCGCCGGCCAGTTCCAGGTGGGCCGCGGCCTGGAGGTAGAGGGGTTCACGGTCTCCCGGGTACTGCGCTGCCGTGCGCAGCAGGCGCTCGGCTTCGGTGGTGTGGGCGGCAGGGGTGTCGGGGCGCATGCTCTCCACCGTACTGCTGTACGGGCCTGGAGAGTTGGCGCCTCAGCGCTTATGGTGCCCCGCGTGCGGGCCAGGGTGCGGGAGCGGGTGCCGGTCGTCGTCCAGGGGCGGGGGCGGCGCCGTACGGGTGCGCGTGTGCTGTGGGTCTGTGCCGAGGCGGTCGTCACCTGCGGGGTTGTCGTCCTGCTCCTCGTCGTCCATCAGGTGTGGTGGACCAACCAGGAGGCCCGTGCGGAGGCCCGCGGCCAGGTGAGCGCGCTGGAGCGGGAGTGGGGCATGTCTCCCCCCGGCGACCCCGTGGATCCCGCGCGTTCCGCGCGTCCCGTCCGACCCGTGGGTCCTGTGGATCCGGGAGAGGCCGGAGACGCCGTCGTGCCCGTGGATCCGGGTGCGGCCGGGGACGGCGGCGCGTCCGGTGGTTCCGGGGGCGGGCCCGCCGCTCCCTCCGCCGCCTTCGCCGTGCTGCGCATCCCCCGGATCGGGCTCACCGCGCCCGTGGCGCACGGGGTGTCGAAGCGGGCCGTGCTCGACAAGGGGTACGTGGGGCAGTACCGGGGGACCGCGGCGCCCGGAGCGGTGGGGAACTTCGCGCTGGCGGGGCATCGGAACACGCACGGGGAGCCGTTCCGGTACATCGATCGGCTCGGGGTGGGGGACGAGATCTCCGTGCGGACGCGGGCGCGTACGTACGTGTACCGCGTCGACCAGGTGTTGCGGGCGACGTCGCCGAGGGACGTTGGGGTCATCCGGCCGGTGCCGCGGTCGATCGTGAAGCCGTCGTACGGGTACGGGGCGCCGGGGGCGTATCTGACGTTGACGACGTGTACGCCGGAGTTCAGCAGCGCCTACCGGCTGGTGGTGTGGGCGAGGCTGGTGTCGGCCGGGTGAGCGGTGTCGCGCCGGGTGCGGTCGGAGGCGTTCGGCGGTGCGGCCGTGCCCGTACGAGTCGTCCCAGGGCGAGGGTGAGTGCCGCGCCCGCGAGGGCCAGGGCCGCCGAGGCGAGGAGGGCCGTGTTCGGGTCGGTCGCGGCGAGGGCGAGGGTGAGGGCCACGCCGGCGGAGGAGCCGATGTAGCGGGCGGTGTTGTTGGCGCCGGAGCCCATCGCGGCGCGTTGCGGGGGGACGGAGTCGACGGCGAGGCGCGGGAGGGCGGCGTTCAGGAGGCCGCTGCCGGCGCCCGCCGTGAGGAGGCCGGGGAGGAGCCGGGGCCAGGGGCCGTCGAGGCCGCCGAGCAGGGCGAGGACGCCGGCCGCGGACAGGGCGAAGCCGAGGGCGAGTTGGTACGGGGCGGACAGGCGGCCCGCGAGGCGGCGGGCCTGGAGGGCCACGGCGAACGCCGTTCCCGACCAGAGGAGGAACAGCCAGGCGGCGCCCAGGGGGGACATGCCGGCCCCGCTCTGGAGGAGCGCCGGCACGACGCTGAACAGGCCGATCACGGCCAGGCCCGTGAAGAGCGCCCCGAGGGTCGACGCGAGGAACGCGGGCCGCCGCAGCAGGGCGAGGTCGATCATGGGCGTACGGCTCCGGTGCTCGACCGCCACGAAGGCGGCGGTGAGGGCGGCGGAGGCGAGGAGGAGCAGGCCCACGGGGGCGCGCAGCCAGCCGTCCCGGCCGAGGGTGAGCGCGGTGAGCAGCGACGCGAGGGCGAGGCCGAGCGTGACGGCGCCCGGGAGGTCGGGCCGTGCGGGGCGGGCCGCCTTCGTCGTGTCGGGGGCGAGCGCACGGGTTCCCGCCGCCGCGATGGCGAGGGCCGCCGCGCCCAGCGCCCCGTACGCGAGCCGCCAGTCGAGGAGGCTCAGCGCGCCGGCGAGCAGCGGGCCGAGGGCGATGCCGCCGCTGACCGCCGCGCCCCAGACGCCGGTGGCCCTGATCCGGTCGCGGCCCGCCGGGTGGGCCTGGGCGAGCAGGCCGAGGCTGCCCGCGAGGACGGCCGCGCTCGCGGCGCCCTGGGCGGTGCGGGCCAGGGTGAAGGTGAGGGTGGAGTCGGCGAGGGCGCCGAGGGCGGTGGTGACGCCGAGGGCGAGGGTGCCGAGGAGGAAGACGCGGCGGCGTCCGTGCGCGTCGGCGAGGCTGCCGGCCACGAGGAGGAGGACGGCGAGGCCGAGCGGGGTGCCGTTGAGCAGCCAGGCCTGGGCCGATGCCGGGGTGTGGAAGGCGGCCGCCATGGCGGGGAGGGTGAGCATCGGCGCGGTGTAGTTCATCAGCGCGACGGCGGTGGCCGCGGCGGTGACGGCGAGGGTGGCGCCGGGGCGGGGTCCGCGGGCGGGGGGTGTGGGGGCGGCGGTTCCGGCGCGGGTGGCGTCGGCGGGGCGGGGTGTGGCGGGGATTTCCACGGACAGGACCTCCACCCGTCGGTTCGGTGAATGAACTCAACGTAGCAGGAAGGTTCGGTCAATGAACCGTGAATGCGTAGGATGGGCTCCATGGCTCTCGGCAAGGACTACGCCCACCAGCAGTGCTCCATCGCCCGCGCCCTGGAGGTCGTCGGGGAGCGCTGGACCCTCCTCGTCGTCCGCGACGCCTTCTACGGCGTCCGCCGCTACAACGACTTCCTCGTCCACCTCGGCGCCCCGCGAGCCGTCCTCGCCGCCCGCCTCCAGGCCCTCGTCGACGCCGGTGTGCTGGACCGGCGGCGCTACCGGGAGTCGCCGCCGCGCGACGAGTACGTGCTCACCGAACGCGGCCTCGCCCTCTGGCCCGTCCTGCGCTCGCTCGGCGCCTGGGGGCGGGCCGAGGTCCCCGGAGCCGTGCCGGTGCGCCACTTCCACCACGCCGACTGCGGCACCGAACTCGGCGCGTACGGCGAATGCCCCGCCTGCCGCGTCCCCGTGCCGCCCGCCGACGTCGAGATGCGGCCCGGCGCCGGCCTCGACCCGGACCCCGGCGACCCGGTGAGCCGCGCCCTCCTCCGGCCCCGCCGCCTCCTGGTCCCCCTGGAGCACGGGAACACCGGCGAGTTCTCGCACGGGGGAACTCCCGAGGGGCGTCGCGCGTCCTCACGGTGAGACACGGCGTGCCGGGCGAGACGGACACGACGGACGGGACGAGCGCGACGAGGAGGTGGTGGTGATGACGGCCAGGGACCTGGTCCTGCGCGTCCTCGCGCCGCTCTTCTTCCTCCTCGCCCTCGCCGACCTGCTCCTCTCCGACGGTGCGAGCGTCTCCGCCGCCGTCGCCCTCGCCGCGACCACCGTCGTCTGCGCCCTGATCGGAGCGCGTACGGCCCCGGCCGTGCCGCCCACCGCCGTCCGTACGGCCATCCGCGACCGGGAGCGGCGGACCGCCTTCCTGCCGCAGCGGGACCCCGACGCCGCGGGCCGCAGGAGACCCCGAGCTCCCGGCCGTCCCCTCCCGACGGCCGCGTAGGGAGCCTCCGCACACCACACCGGACAGGCCCGCGCGCGGATCCGTCATGCCGAGAACCGACATCTCCCCGGCACGACGAGACCCCACGGAGGGCTCCCCTTGTCCGTCTTCGCTTCCCTGGTCGAGCGGCTCGCCGACCTGCTGCAGCCGCTCTTCGCCACCACCGCCACGGCCGCCGCGATCGTGCTCTTCACGATGCTCGTACGGCTCGCGATCCATCCGCTGTCGCGGGCCTCGGCGCGCGGCCAGAAGGCCCGCACCCGGCTCGCGCCGGAGCTCGCGGCGCTCCGCAAGAAGCACGCCAAGGACCCGGAGCGGCTCAGGAAGGCGGTCACGGAGCTGCACGCGCGGGAGAAGGTCTCGCCGTTCGCGGGGATCCTGCCCAGCCTGCTGCAGGCGCCCGCGTTCCTGCTCATGTACCACCTGTTCTCGGGCGACCGGATGACCGGGCACACCCTGCTCGCCGCCCCGCTCGGCGACCACTGGGCCGACGCGCTGTCCCACGGCGGGGTCTTCGGGCCGGCCGGGCGGGTCTACCTCGTCCTGTTCGCGCTCGTCGCCGCCGTGGCCACGTTCACGTACCGGCGTACGAAGGCGCAGCTCGCCGCCCAGCCCCTCGACCTGGGGCAGCCCACGCCGGGGGCGGGCGCGATCACCAAGGTGATGCCGCTGCTGTCGTTCGCCACCCTGATCTCGGTCGCCGTGGTGCCGCTCGCCGCCGCCCTCTACATCGTCACCAGTACGGCCTGGACCGCCGTCGAGCGGGCCCTGCTCTTCCGCACGGGTGCGGGGGGCGAGGACGGTGCCGAGGGGGTCGCCGGAGCGGTTGCTACTCGCGCGTAAGGGTCCAGTGTGTGAACGGGGTCTTGCAGAGTGACCCGTTCTCTTGGAGGATCGACCAATCCTCCGATGGCCGCACTCCATCGGCCGGGGTACCGCAGGGTCCTTCCCGGGCCCACCTCGACCACAGGGAGAAGACCATGAAGCTGCTGCGTGTCGGCCCGCCGGGAGCCGAGCGTCCCGCCCTGCTCGACCAGGACGGGACGCTCCGCGACCTGTCCGCCCTCGTCGACGACATCGACGGCAGTCTGCTCGCCGACGCCTCCGCCCTCGACCGCGTCCGGGCGGCGGCCGGCGCCGGCGTGCTGCCCGCGCTCGACGCCACCGGGCTGCGCGTCGGCCCGCCGGTCGGCCGGATCGGCAAGGTCGTGTGCATCGGGCTGAACTACCACGGCCACGCCGCCGAGACCGGCCAGGCCACCCCCGCCGAGCCCGTCGTCTTCCTCAAGGCCGCCGACACCGTCGTCGGCCCGGACGACACCGTGCTCGTCCCGCGCGGCTCCGTGAAGACGGACTGGGAGGTGGAGCTCGCCATCGTCATCGGCCGCACCGCCCGCTACCTGGAGACCGACGAGGAGGCCCTCGCGCACGTCGCCGGCTACGCGGTCGCGCACGACGTCTCGGAGCGCGAGTTCCAGATCGAGCGCGGCGGCACCTGGGACAAGGGCAAGAACTGCGAGACCTTCAACCCGCTCGGCCCGTGGCTCGTCACCGCCGACGAGGTGCCCGACCCGCAGGCCCTCGGCCTGCGGCTCTGGGTCAACGGCGAGCTCAAGCAGGACGGCCACACCTCCGACCAGATCTTCCCGGTCGCGGAGGTCGTCCGGTACGTCAGCCGGTTCATGACGCTGTACCCCGGTGACGTCATCAACACCGGCACGCCCGGCGGCGTCGCCATGGGGCAGCCGGACCCCAAGCCCTACCTGCGTCCCGGCGACGTCGTCGAGCTGGAGGTCGACGGCCTCGGCAGGCAGCGCCAGGAGCTCAAGAGCGCCTGACGGTCCGCGAGATGAAAACGGCGGCGCCCCGCGTGGGGCGTCGCCATTTTCGTATGATTTTTGCATATTGCCGGATATGGAAAGAAATTCCGATGATCAGCGGCGCGATCGGCGCCGTCTCGCCCTCATCGCCGCGGCCACGGTCGCGGCCACCGCCCTCGTCGGCACGCTGGCCGTCACCGGTCACGCCGATCCGCTGCCGGGCGGCCTCGGCCCCTGCAAGCCGGGCAACTGCCCCCCGAAGTACCCCGACGACAACGGCAGCGGCACCGTCAAGTACCGCGACGACAACATCAACGTCTTCGTCGGCGGCGACATGCTCGTCCGCGAGTCCGCGGCGGAGGCGGAGGGCAAGGTCGTCGTCCTCGGCGGCTTCGACCAGAACAAGGCGGCGGGCGTCTCCGCCGTCTACAACGTCGGCGTCGCGGGCGTCGGCTCCCGCGTCCCGCCCACCGACGGCACGGACTTCCTCACCGTCGGCGCGGACCTCACGGTCGCCACCGGCCAGCGCCTGCTCGCCGAGGAGGGCGCGACCCACGGCGTCGTGCGGTACGGCGGCGACCTCTCCGGCACGGTGAGCCCGGCCCCCGCACACGACTCCGCGGCCGCCGCCCCGTACACCGCGCTCCGCGACCGGCTCGCCGACGCCAGCCAGTGCTACGCGTACGTGGACGGGGCCTCCCGCACCCCCACCGGAACCGCCGTCAACAACGACTACGAGACGCGCTTCACGGGTGACGGGAGCTCGGCGCTCCAGGTCTTCACCGTGGACTTCGACCTGGAGTCGGCCAACGAGGGCCAGCAGGGCATCACCTTCACCGGCATCCCGGCCGACGCCACCGTCCTCGTGAACGTCCTCGGCGCCGACCGCACCGTCGACTCGTACATCAACGGCCTGCCGGACGGCCTGCGCGAACGCGTGCTGTGGAACTTCCCCGACGCGACGACCGTCAAGTTCGAGGGCACGGCCCAGTTCGCGGGCAGCGTGCTGATCGGCAACCAGGCCAGCACGGCGACGGTGACCATGCCCGGCGTCAACGGCCGCTTCTTCACCACCGGCAACCTCACCCACACCTCGGAATCCGGCCGTGGCGGCGGTCAGGAACTCCACGCCTACCCGTTCAACGGCGACCTGCCGTCGTGCACGGACCCGACGCCTACGCCTACGCCTACGGATCCCACGCCGACTCCGACGGATCCCACGCCTACGCCTACGGACCCGACGCCGACTCCGACGGATCCCACGCCGACTCCCACGGACCCGACGCCGACCCCCACGGATCCCACGCCGACTCCCACGGACCCGACGCCGACCCCCACGGATCCCACGCCGACCCCGACCGACCCGACGCCGACCCCCACCGACCCCACCCCCACCCCGACCGATCCCACCCCGACGCCCACGGACCCGACCCCGACCCCGACCCCGACGCCCACCCCCACGGACCCCACGAGCGGCGGCTCGACGGACGGTGGGGCGGCGAACGGCGGCTCGACGGACGGTGGTTCGACGGGCGGTGGCGGTGACTCGGGCGGGAATCACGGGCCGAACGGTCATCTGCCGGACACCGGCGCGGGCGCCGGGGAGATCGTCATGGGGGCCGCGGCGGTCGGCCTGGCGATCGGCGGCGGAGCGCTCGTGCTGGTCAGTCGTCGCCGGCGGCGTACGAGCTGAGCAGTCGCTCCAGCGCCTCGACGACGAGGGCGTGGTCCTCGGCCTGCGGGAGTCCCGAGACCGTGACCGAGCCGATCACGCCGGCGCCCTCGACCGCGACCGGGAACGAACCGCCGTGGGCGGCGTACCGGTCGGGGTCGAGGCGCGAGGACGCCTCGAACGTGGTCCCCTTCGCGCGGAAGCGGGCCCCGACCAGGAGTGAACTCGTGCCGTAGCGCTCGACGACCCGTCGCTTCCGGTCGATCCAGGCGTCGTTGTCCGCGCTGGACCCCGGCAGCGCGCAGTGGAACAGCTGCTGCGCGCCCCGCCGGATGTCGATGGCGACGGGGGCGCGGTGCTCGCGGGCCATGCCGACGAGGAGGGTGCCGAGCGTCCAGGCGTCCTCGTACGTGAACCGGGGGAGGACCAGGCGGGCTTCCTGGGCCTCGATCTCCAGGACTTCCGGGCTGCTCACAGGGTCACCGTGACGCCGTCGCGGGCCGAGCGCCTGGCGGCTTCCAGGACTTCGAGGGCGGTGGCGGCCTCGTGTGCGGTGACCGGGTTCGGGCCGGTGCCGCGCAGGGCGGCGGCGACGGCCGCGTAGTAGGCCGGGTAGTCGCCGGGCAGGGACTCGACCGGGGTGCCGCCGCCGGTGAGCGGGGATTCGCCGGCGCCGAGCCGGCCCCACAGCTCCGGCGGCTCGGTGCCCCAGACGGTGCCGGGGACGGGGCGGAGGCCTTCGCGGAGGGCGGCCTCCTGGGGGTCGAGGCCGTACTTCACGAAGCCGGCGCGCTGCCCGAGCACCCGGAAGCGGGGGCCGAGCTGGGCGGTGGTGGCGCTCACGTAGAGGTGGGAGCGGACGCCGTTCGCGTGCGTGAGGGCGAGGAACGTGTCGTCGTCGGCCTCGGCGCCCGGCCGGCGCACGTCCGACTCGGCGTACACCGAGACGACCGGGCCGAAGAGGACGAGCGCCTGGTCGACGACGTGGCTGCCCAGGTCGTAGAGCAGACCGCCGATCTCCTCGGGGGCGCCGGACTCGCGCCAGCCGCCCTTCGGCTGCGGGCGCCAGCGTTCGAAGCGGGACTCGAAGCGCTGGACCTCGCCGAGCGCGTCCTCGTCGAGGAGGCGGCGGAGGGTGAGGAAGTCGTTGTCCCAGCGGCGGTTCTGGAAGACCGAGAGCAGCAGGCCGTGCTGCTCGGCGAGCGCGGCGAGCGCGCGGGCCTCGGCGGCGGTGCCGGCCAGCGGCTTGTCGACGACGACGGGGAGGCCGGCCTCCAGGGCGGCCGTGGCGACCGCGACGTGCGTCCTGTTCGGCGAGGCGACGACGATCAGGTCGAGGTCGTCCGCTCCCCGCTCCCACAGGTCCTCGGGGCGGGCGGCGACGCGGACGCCGGGGTGGGCGGCCCGGGCCTCGGCGGCCCGCTCGGGGTTGCCGGTGGTGACGGCGGCGAGGACGAGGTCCTCGGAGGCGGCGATCAGCGGGGCGTGGAAGACGGATCCCGCGAGGCCGTAGCCGACGAGTCCGACGCGGAGCGGGGTACGGGGGTCGGTGCCAGTCATGCGCCTCACTTAAGCAACGCTGTTGCCAAAGTGCAAGCGACGGCGACAATGGGGGAGTGAGGAAAGACCTGGTGGGAGTGAACGTGCCGGCCCTGCGCAGCCACAACGCCGCGCTCGTGCTCGACCTGCTGCGCACGGCGGGCGAGGCGGGGATCAGCCGGCTGGAGCTGGCCGAACGGACCGGGCTCACCCCCCAGGCCGTCAGCAAGATCACCGCCCGCCTCCGGGACGAGGGCCTCGCCGCCGAGGCGGGCCACCGCGCCTCCACCGGCGGCAAGCCCCGCACGGTCCTGCGCCTGGTTCCCACCGCCGCGTACGCCGTCGCCGTCCACCTCGACCGCGACGAGCTCACCACCCTCCTGACCGACCTCGCGGGCACGGCCGTGTCCCTGCGCCGCCGGCCCCTGGACCTGGGGGCGGGGGCCGGCCCGGTCCTGGACGCCGTGACGGAGGAGGTGCGGGCGCTGCTCGCCGCCGTCCCGCCCGGCGGGACCGTGCTCGGCGCCGGGGTCGCCATGCCGGGGCCACTGGACCACCGGGCCGGCGTGCCCGGCCGGGTGACGGGCTTCCCCGAGTGGGAGGGCCGGCCCGTACGGGACGAGCTGACCCGGCGCCTCGGCCTGCCCGTCGTCCTCGACAAGGACACCAACGCCGCCGCCCTCGGGCTGGCCCTCCGCCCCGCAGCCCCCGGTTCCTTCGCGTACGTCCACCTCGGTACGGGCCTCGGCGCGGGCCTCGTCCTCGGCGGCGTGCCGCTGCGCGGCGACCGGACCGGGGCGGGCGAGCTCGGACACCAGACCGTCCAGCTCGACGGCCCCCCGTGCGCCTGCGGCGGGCGCGGCTGCCTGGAGGTCCTGTGCCTGGCGGCGGTGGCCCGCGGCGAACTCGCCGAGGCCGCGCGCGTCCTCGGCGCGGGCGCCGCCAATCTCGTACGCCTCCTCGACATCGACGAGGTCCTCCTCGGCGGCCGCGTGGTGCTCGCCGCGCCCGAGGTGTTCGCCGCCGGCGTCCGCGAGGTCCTGGCCGGGCTGGGGCTGACGGCCCCGGTGACGGTCGTGACGGAGGCGGACACCGGGGGAGCGGACGCGGGGACGGCCGCCGGGGGCGCGGGTGCGGGAACGGCCGCCGGGGGCGCGGGCGCGGGGACGGCCGCCGTCGCCGTGTCGCACGCCGGTGCCGTGGCGGTGTCGCACGCCGGTGCCGTGGCCGAGGGCGCGGTCTGGCTCACCCTCGGTCCGATCTTCGGACAATAGGCTGATCGGGCGGAACGGCCGGGCCGTTCAGGGGGACGCGCGGTGTCGCTGCCGCCTCCGCCCGTTCCCGCGTGGCAGCGTCGCGGCCGACCCGTACGCCCGCCCCGCGATCAGCAAAGGCCCCGCCCATGGCATCAGCACCCCAGCACCGGAGCCGCCGGCAGCGCACCCCCCGAGCCGCGGCCACGGCGGCGGCCACGACGGCGGCGCTGCTCACCCTGGCGGCACCGGCGCTCGGAGCCCCCGCCCCCGATCCGCCGGCCGCCCCCACCTGCGGCGAGGTGCCCGACACCGGGTTCCCGATCGACACGCGGATCCACGGGGGGCCGGCCGCCTACCCGGCCGGCGGGCCCTTCCAGGAGTGGAAGCTCGACCTGACCAACGGCACGGACGCGCCCTGCTCGGACATCCATCCGGTGCTGGTGTTCGCGGACGGCGGGCGGACGCTCCGGCCCGCGCAGATCCGCTTCGAGTTCTACGACGCCGGGTCCGCGCGCTGGCGGCCGGTGGCCTTCGAGGTCACGGAGGAGGCGGAGAGCGTGGGGGCGTTCACCGACTTCGGCGGCTTCGCGGTGCCGGCGGGCGAGACCCTCACCGTCCCCGTGCGGCTGGCCTTCGGCGCGGACGCGGCCCCCGACGAGGTCGTCGTCAACGCGGCGGTCGTCCAGCGCCGGGGCGCGGACGGCGACTGGGTCGGCGAGTCCGGCGACTACCGCCTGACGGTCGGGCCGCCCGCGCCGACCGGACCTGACACATCTGCGCCGCCCGAGGTGCCCGAGGTGCCCGGGAAACGGGTCGACCCACCGGCCACCGTCCCGGGGGTCAAGGAATCGGCGACCCCCGGCGCACCCGAGGCGCGCCGCGAACTCGCCCGTACGGGACGGGGGGCCGGACGTGACGAGGTCCTGGTCCTCGCCCCGTACGCGGCGGCACTCGTCCTGCTCGGCGCGGTGCTCGTCCGGGCCTCCCGACGCGCCCGGCACCGCTGAGCCATGCTCCGTACACCTTCCCGTTCATGACCGTCTGCGACGATCACTCGGGTGAACTACCAGAGCACCCCCGGCGCCCCCGTCCGATCCGGCGTCCCCGAGCACGGCCGTGTCCCCAAGTACTACGCGGTGAAGGCGAAGCTGACCCTGCTCGTCGACGAGTTGGGAGAGGGCGGGCTGCTGCCCACCGAGCGGGACCTCGCCGTCCGGTACGAGGTGTCCCGCGAGACCGTCCGGCAGGCGCTGCGCGAACTCCTCCTGGAGGGGCGGCTGCGCCGCCAGGGCCGGGGCACGGTCGTCGCGGGCCCCAAGCTCGAACAGCCCCTGTCGCTCGCCAGCTACACGGAGGGCGTGCGCCGCCAGGGCCGCCGCCCCGGCCGCAGCCTGATCTCGCTCGACCGCTTCCCCTGCCCGGAGGCGCTCGCCCCGGAGGTCGGTGCCGAACGCGGCGAGCCCGTCTGGCACATGGAGCGGGTGCTGCTCGCCGACGACGAGCGGGTCGGCCTGGAGAGCACGTACGTCTCCGAGGCCCGCGCCCCGCACCTGGACGCCGAGTTCGACCCGGACTCGTCCTTCTACGCCTATCTCCACGACCGCTTGGGCATCTCGTTCGGCGACGCCGACGAGCGCATCGAGACGGTGCTCGCCACCCCGCGCGAGGCCCTCCTGATCGGCACCCCGCCGGCCCTGCCGATGCTGCTGCTCCACCGCGTCTCCCGGGACACCGAGGGGCGGCCCCTGGAGCGGGTCCGCACGCTCTACCGGGGCGACCGCTTCAGCTTCACCGCCCATCTGGGGCGACAAGAGTGACGAAACGGCAGGTCGCGGAGCGCCGTTGATTACGTAAAGGTAACGGGTCTGGTCCAAGCTTGGCGGTCTGTTCACCGTTCTGTTGCCGTCCGGATTCGTCCGGTCCACACATCGGCGCGACCGTTTTCGACATGAAGGTGATCGTCGTAGGAGCCGGCGTGGTGGGAACCATGCACGCCTGGCACGCAGTGGAACGCGGCCACGAGGTCGTACACATCGAGCGCGAGGCGGAGGCGCGAGGGGCCTCCCTCCGCAACTTCGGCCAGATCTGGGTGAGCGGCCGCGCGGGCGGTGAGGAGCTCGACACCGCCCTGCGCGCCCGCGAACTGTGGGAGGGCATCGGCGCCCGCGTACCGGGGCTCGGCTTCCGGGCCATCGGCTCCCTCACCCCCGTGCGGAACGCGCTCGAACTCGCCGTCGCCGAGGCCGCCCTGGCCAGGCCCGACGCCGCGGCCCGCGGCTACAAACTGCTCACGCCCGGCGAGGCCCGCGCCGTCAACCCCGCCCTGCGCGGCGACTTCGAGGCCGCCCTCTGGTGCGAGCGCGACGCAGCCGTCGAGCCCCGCCTCGCCCAGCTCGCCCTCCGGCAGGCCCTCCTGGCCACCGGGAAGTACACCTTCCTGCCGAACCGCGAGGTCCGTGACGTCATCGGCGGCGGCAGCGGAAGCAGCGGCGTCCGCGACGACCACGGGGACGTCCACACCGGCGACGCCGTCGTCCTGTGCACCGGCGCCTGGCTCTCCGGCCTCGTCCGCGAGATCGCCGGCCCGATACCCGTCCGCCGCGTCCGGCTCCAGATGATGCAGACCGAACCCCTCGGCGAACCGCTCACCACCTCCGTCGCCGACGCCGACTCCTTCCGCTACTACCCCGCGTACGCCTCGGGGGCCCTCGACGCCCTCCAGGCCGCGCAGCCGCAGGACCCGACCGCCGCCGCCCACAAGATGCAGCTCCTCATGGTGCAGCGCCTCGACGGCGGGCTGACCATCGGCGACACCCACGAATACGAGCACCCCTTCGCCTTCGACACCCTCGAAGACCCCTACGAGCACCTCACCCGCGTCGTCGAATCCTTCCTCGGCCGCCCGCTGCCGAAGATCCGCCGACGCTGGGCCGGGGTGTACGCGCAGTGCACCGACACCAGCCGGGTCGTGCACCGCCAGCGGGTCGACGACGGCGTGTGGCTGGTGACCGGGCCCGGCGGCCGGGGCATGACCTGCTCGCCCGCCATCGCCGAGACGACCGCGAACGAACTGGGCTGGTGAACCCCATGAACAACCTGAACCTCGTCGTCCTCGACATGGCCGGCACGACCGTCGCCGACGGCGGCCTCGTCGAACAGGCCTTCACCGCCGCCGCCGAGCGCCTCGGCGAAGACCCGGCCACGATGATCGACTACGTCCGCGCCACCATGGGCGAGTCCAAGATCTCCGTCTTCCGCCACCTCTTCGACGGCGACGAGACCCGCGCCCGGCAGGCCAACCTCGCCTTCGAGGAGGCGTACGGCGAGCTGGTCGCCGGCGGCCTGATCGCCCCGATCCCCGGCGCCGCCGAGGCGATCACCGCCCTGAAGGAGCAGGGCAGGACCGTCGTCCTCACCACCGGCTTCGCCCGGACCACCCAGGACGCCATCCTCGACGCCCTCGGCTGGCGCGACCTGGCCGACCTCACCCTCTGCCCGGCCGACGCCGGCGGCCGGGGCCGCCCGTACCCGGACATGGTCCTCGCGGCCCTCCTCCGCACCGGAGCCGTGGACGACGTCCGGCGGACCGTCGTCGCGGGCGACACCTCGTACGACATGCTCAGCGGGTCCCGCGCGGGCGCCGGGATCGTGGCGGGCGTCCTCACCGGGGCGCACGACGAGCCGGCGCTCGCCGAGCACGGCGCCACGCACGTCCTCGCCTCCATCGCCGGACTCCCCGCACTGATACGGGAGTCCGAGGCATGACCAGCGGCATCCGCTTCGACGGCGTCACCGTCGCCTACGGCAGCACCACCGTCCTCGACTCCCTCGACCTGACCGTCGAGCCCGGCGAGGTCATGGCGCTGCTCGGGCCCTCCGGCTCGGGCAAGACCACCGCCCTGAGGACCGTCGCCGGCTTCGTCCGGCCGGCCTCCGGGCGGGTGTTCATCGGGGACCGCGACGTCACCGCGCTCCCGCCCTACCGGCGGGGCATCGGCATGGTCGTCCAGCAGTACGCCCTCTTCCCGCACCTGCGGGTCGACGCCAACGTCGCCTTCGGCCTGAAGGCCCAGAAGGCGCCGAAGGCCGAGATCCCCGGCCGGGTCGCCGAGGCCCTGGAGATGACCGGCATGGCGGCCTACGCCCGGCGCTACCCCCGGGAGCTCTCCGGCGGCCAGCAGCAGCGCGTCGCCATCGCCCGCGCCCTCGCCATCCGGCCCCGCGTCCTGCTCCTCGACGAACCCCTCTCGGCGCTCGACGCCCAGCTGCGCTCCGGCATGCTCGCCGAACTCGCGCGACTCCACCGCGAGTTGCCCGACGTGTCGATCCTGTACGTCACCCACGACCAGGTCGAGGCGCTCACCCTCGCCGACCGGATCGCCGTCATGGACAAGGCCCGCCTCCAGGACTGCGGCACCCCGCAGGACCTCTACCGCCGCCCCCGCACGGAGTTCACCGCGTCGTTCGTCGGCAACGCGAACCTGCTGCCGGTGACGGTGGCCACGGACGGCGTCGCTTTCGAGGGCGCCGCCCTCGACGTCCCTGTTTCCGACGCGGCCCCCGGCTCGGCCGCCACCCTCTGCGTCCGGCCCCACCTGATCGGTCTCGGCCCGGGCCCGAACGCCCTGACCGGTCGCATCACCGAGGTCCAGTGGCGCGGCTCCACCCACCGGCTGTACGTCGAGGTCGGCGGGCACCGGGTGAAGGCGGACGTGCGGGAGCTGCGGGAGACGCCGGCGCTCGGGGCTGAGGTCACGTTGCACTTCGCGCCGGAGGACGGGGTGCTGCTCGGTGCGGGGGTCACTGATGGGTAGCCGTGGCATCGGGCTCAGCGAACGGCCCCCGGCAACGGGCGTCGTGCCCACCCGTTCCGCCCCTGCGGAACGTACGCCCACAACGGTGGCCATCCCCCGTTGGGTCTGGGCCCTGCCCCCCGTCGCCGTCCTCGCCGTCGTCTTCCTCTACCCCCTCGCGCTGGTCGTCCAGGAGTCCCTCGCTCCCGGTGCGTACGCCGACGTGTTCGCGTCGGAGTCGTTCAGGGACGCGCTCGTCACGACGGTGTGGCTGGCGGTCGCCTCGACCGCGGGGTGCCTCGTCCTCGGCTTCGTCCTGGCCGTGGTGATCGCGTTCGTGCCCTTCCCCGGGGGGAAGGCGGTGTCGAAGTCCATCGACGTCTTCCTGTCCTTCCCGTCGTTCCTGATCACGCTCGCGCTGCTGTTCCTGTACGGGACGGTGGGGGTGGCGAACGGGATGTGGACGGACCTGACGGGGGACGCGAGCGGGCCGTTCCGGTTCCTGAGCACGCCGTGGGGCGTGCTGCTCGCGGAGATCACGTACTTCACGCCGTTCGTGATGCGCCCGCTGCTGGCCGCGTTCTCGCAGCTGGAGACCGCGCAGCTGGAGGTGGCGTCCTCGCTCGGCGCCCGGCCGCTGCGGATCGTCCGCCAGGTGATCCTGCCCGAGGCGCTGCCCGCGCTCGCGGCCGGCGGAAGCCTCGTCCTCGTCATGTGCCTCAACGAGTTCGGGATCGTCCTGTTCACCGGTGCCAAGGGGGTCACGACCCTCCCGATGCTCGTGTACGGCAAGGCGATCCTCGAATCGGACTACGCCGCCGCCTGCGTGGTCGCCGTCGTCAACGTCGCCCTCTCCGTGGGCCTCTACGTCCTCTACCGGGGGGTCAGCCGCCGTGCTGGTGCATAGCCGTACGGGCAAGTGGGCGGTGTGGGCCGGCTTCGCGGCCCTCTTCGTCCCGCTGTTCGCCCTGCCCCTGCTCGTCATCGTCGCCGCCTCGTTCTCCACCCACTGGTCCGGCGCCTTCCCCTCCGGCCCCACCGCCGCGCACTACACGGCGGCCGTCCGCGGGGAGTCCCTCCAGGCGCTGACCACCAGCCTGGTCACGGCCGTCACCGCGAGCGTGGTCGCGCTGACCGTCGGCACCTGGGCCGCGCTCGCCGCCGCCGCGCTCGGGAAGAAGGGCAAGCGGGTCCTCGACGCCCTCTTCATGCTGCCGGTCGCCGTGCCGTCCGTGGTCGTCGGGCTCGCCGTGCTCGTCGCCTTCTCGCAGCCGCCGGTGCTCCTCAACGGCACGCGCTGGATCGTGATCCTCGCCCACACCGTGCTCGTCACGGCCTTCGCCCACCAGTCGGTCTCGGCCGCCGTCCGCCGCCTCGACCCGATGTACGAGCAGGCGGCGGCCGGCCTCGGCGCCCGCCCCTCGTACGTCCTGTTCCGGGTGAAGCTGCCGCTCCTGCTGCCGTCCCTGACCGCCGCCGTCGGACTCTGCTTCGCCCTGTCCATGGGCGAGCTGAGCGCCACGATGATGCTCTACCCGCCCGACTGGACGCCGCTGCCGGTCCTCGTCTTCACCTCCACCGACCGGGGCTCCCTGTTCACCGGCTCGGCGCTCGCCGTGGTCCTCATGGCCGCGACCCTGCTGGCCCTCCTCGCCGTCTCCCGCATCCGTACCAAGGCCTCGTACCGCTAGTCCCGCGAGTCCTGCCCACACGGCCGGCCCTGCCCACACCGCCGGTCCCGCGAGTCCTGCCCACACCGCCGGTCCCGCTCGTACCGCCAGTCCCGCTCGTACCGCTAGGAGAGAACAACGTTATGCGCACGTACGCCAAGCCGATCGCCGCCGTCACCGGCGCGCTCGCCCTCGCCACCACCCTCACCGCCTGCGGCGGCTCCTCCGCCGCCTCCGACGAGAAGACCGTCACCGTCTACAGCGCCGACGGCCTCAAGGGCGAGGCGGGCGACGGCTGGTACGACAAGGTGTTCGCCGACTTCGAGAAGGAGACCGGCATCAAGGTCGAGTACGTCGAGGGCGGCTCCGGCGAGATGGTGCAGCGCGCCCTCCGCGAGAAGAGCAACACCCAGGCCGACGTCATCGTGACCCTGCCGCCCTTCATCCAGCAGGCCGACTCCAAGGGGCTGCTCCAGGCGTACACGCCCCAGGGCGCCGACCAGGTCGACGGCGGCGACAAGGCCGACGACGGCAAGTGGATCTCCGTCGTCAACAACTACTTCGGCTTCGTCCACAACAAGAAGGAGCTGCCGACCGCCCCGAAGACCTGGGAGGAGCTGCTCGACGCCAAGTACAAGGACAAGCTCCAGTACTCCACCCCCGGCGTCGCCGGCGACGGCACCGCCGTCCTCATCAAGGCCATGCACGACTTCGGCGGCCAGGAGCCGGCGATGGCCTACCTGAAGAAGCTCCAGGCCAACAACGTCGGCCCGTCGTCCTCCACCTCCAAGCTCGCCCCCAAGACCGACAAGGGCGAACTCCTCGTCGCCAACGGCGACGTCCAGATGAACTTCGCCCAGTCCAAGTCCATGCCGAACCTCGGCATCTGGTTCCCCGCCAAGGACGGCGGCAAGCCGACCACCTTCGCCCTGCCGTACGCCGCCGGCCTGGTGAACAAGGCCCCGCACACCGAGAACGGCAAGAAGCTCCTCGACTTCATGCTGAGCGAGCGGGCCCAGCGCGAGGTCAGCGCCATCGGCGGCGGCTTCCCCGCCCGCAAGGACGTCAAGCCGACCGACGCCAACGCCATCGAACTGGCCAAGCTGATGGAAGGCGTCGAGGTCTTCGAGCCCGACTGGGCCGACATCGACAAGAACCTCACGACGTACGTCGACGCGTGGAAGTCCGCGACCGGCAGCTGATCGACAGCGGCCGAATCCACTCGGAAGCCAAGAGTTCACCGTACGACCCTGGAACACCCCCCGCACATCGCGGAAAGATAACGGGTACGGACCAACGCCCCTGAGAAATCAGGGGCGTTGGCGTGCGTTCGCACCTCGTCACCCCCCTACGGAGGACTCCGACATGCCGATCACCGGCATCTCCCGCCGCACCGTGCTCGCTGCCGCGGGCGCCACCGCCGCCGTCGCCGCGACCGGACTCGCGGCCGCGCCCGCCGCCCAGGCCGCCGTCGCCGCCCCGACGCTCCCGAACGGCACCAGCAAGGACAAGGTCCTGGTCGTCGGCATGGACGGCCTGCGCCACGACCGGATCGACGCGGCCCAGGCGCCCACCCTCAAGTCCCTGATGGCGAACGGCACCTACGGCCGCTCGCTGCTCTACGCCAACCCGATGGCCGCGACCTCCTCCGGCCCCGGCTGGTCCACGATCTCCACCGGCGTCTGGCCCGACAAGCACGGCGTGAAGGACAACACCTTCACCGGCAAGAACTACGGCCGCTACCCCGGCTTCCTCGCCCGCCTGAACCAGGTCCGCCCCGAACTCTCGCTGTACGCCGCCGTCGACTGGCCCGAACTCGACACCCACGGCACCGTCACCCCCGGCGCCGACGCCAAGCTCGTCTACAACAACGACTACGCGGTCAACGACCTCGTCATCACCGACATCACCGAGGACGTCCTCCGCAACCAGAACCCCGACGTCCTCTTCGTCTACTTCGGCGAGACCGACGAGATCGGCCACGCGTACGGCGCCGCCAGCCCCAGGTACACCGACGCCATCGACGTCCAGGACGGCTACCTCGGCCGGCTCCTCGCCGCGATCGAGGCCCGCCCGTCGTACGCCACCGAACGGTGGACGGTCATCGTCGCCACCGACCACGGCCACACCGACGGCGGCGGCCACGGCGGCTCCAGCATCGAGGAACGCCGCACCTTCGTCCTCGCCCAGGGCCCCGGCATCGCCGCCGGCGCCCGCCCCGTCGACACCCGGCTCGTCGACGTCGCCGCCACCGTCTTCCAGCAGCTCGGCATCGTCCCCGACCCGGCCTGGGGCCTCGACGGCAAGCCGATCCAGCTCCGCTCCACCGACCCCTTCGACACCCTTTACCCGTCCCTCTCCGGCCGCGTCGACGAGACCGGCATCCCCGCCGGCATCCTCGGCTTCACCCGCACCGCGCCCAGCGGCTGGTCCATCGTCAACAACGCCATGGGAACCGGCGGCATGACCGAATGGCGCGGCTGGTCCTTCGCCACCGACGAGTTCTGGTCCCGGACCCAGCGCGACCAGTCCCGCGAACTCAACGTCCGCGCCCGGGGCGTCTTCGCCGTCGCCGACTCCGACGAGTGGGCCGACAAGGCCTTCTCCGGCCCGTACGACTCGACGCTGGTCACCCCGGCGTACAACGTCACCGGCGCGTCCACCGTGACCCTCGACTTCACCACCCTCTACCGCCAGGAGGGCGCCCAGAGCGCCCAGGTCCTGGCGAGCTTCAACGGCGGCACCCCGACGGTCGTACGGAGCTACACCGCCGACGTCCTCTCCCAGCCGCAGTCCCTCGCCGTCCCCGTCCCCGCCGGCGCCTCCAGCGTCAGCTTCCGCTTCCGCTACACCGGCGCCAACAACTGGTACTGGACGATCGACGGGGTCAAGATCAGCACATCCTGATTACGCTGGGGGGCGTCGCCACAGCGCTGTCGCGGCGCCCCCAGCACACCGCACGTTTGTACGGCAGGAGTCCCGCACCCATGGCAGAGCGCAAGCCGATCGAATCCTGGCTGACCGACATGGACGGCGTCCTCATCCACGAGGGCGTGCCGATCCCCGGCGCCGACGCGTTCATCAAGAAGCTGCGGGAGACCGGGAAGCCCTTCCTCGTCCTCACCAACAACTCCATCTACACGGCCCGCGACCTGCACGCCCGCCTCCGCCGCATGGGCCTCGACGTGCCCGTCGAGAACATCTGGACCTCGGCCCTCGCCACCGCCAAGTTCCTCGACGACCAGCGCCCCGGCGGCACCGCGTACGTCATCGGCGAGGCCGGCCTCACCACCGCCCTGCACGACATCGGCTACGTCCTCACCGACCACGACCCGGACTACGTCGTCCTCGGCGAGACCCGCACGTACTCCTTCGAGGCGATGACCAAGGCCGTCCGCCTCATCAACGCCGGCGCCCGCTTCATCTGCACCAACCCCGACGAGACCGGCCCCTCCCTCGAAGGCCCCCTCCCCGCCACCGGCTCCGTCGCCGCGCTCATCACGAAGGCCACCGGCAAGGAGCCCTACTTCGCGGGCAAGCCGAACCCCCTCATGATGCGCACCGGGCTCAACGCGATCGGCGCCCACTCCGAGTCCAGCGCCATGATCGGCGACCGGATGGACACCGACATCCTCGCCGGCCTCGAAGCGGGCATGCAGACCTTCCTGGTCCTGACCGGCCTGACCAGCCAGGCCGAGATCGACCGCTTCCCGTTCCGCCCGTCCAAGATCGTCGACTCGATCGCGGACATCGTCGACCGCGTCTGACCCGCCCCCGCGCCACCCCCTGCGGATGCGAAGAGCGCCGATCCGGGTGACCCTGCCAGTACCAGGAGGTCACGATGCGTTCAGGTCCCATTGCTCTCCGTGCCGCAGGGGCGGCGCTCGTACTCGTGCTGGCGCCCACGGCCGGCAGCGCGTACGCCCACGACGGTGTGCAGGCCACCGTCACCCCGTCCACCGCGTCACCCGGCGCCGACATCGACGTCCGCGTCCAGGGCTGCAAGGGCACCACCGGTGCCGCCAAGTCCCCGGCGTTCGTCGCCGACGCCGAGCTCACCGGCCGTGACGGCGGCAAGAACCCCCTCTTCGGCGACACCACCCTCAGGTCCGGCCTCGAAGACGGCACCTACAAGGTCAGCGTGACCTGCGACGGCCACGACCACCCGGACGTCGGAACCCTGCAGGTCCGCCGCGACCAGCCCACCCACCGGCCGACCCACCACCCGAGCCCCGTCGCCCCCGTCCGCGCCGGCGGCGGCGGCACCGCCGCGTTCGCCGCCCCGGCCGCCCCCGGCGTCGCCCAGACCGCCGGCGACAGCGGACTCGGCACCCCGTACACCCTGCTCGGCCTCGGCATGGCCGCGCTCGCCGCCGTCGCCGTCGCCTTCCGCAGCTCCCGCCGCCGCACCGCCGGGCCCGCCACCGGCCCCGGCAGCACCGAGGAGTGACCGTGTCGTCCGGAACCCGCCCGGCGGGCACCGGGCGACTCGTCACCGGCGTGGCCTGGGCCCTGCTCCTCCTCGGCCTCTGGCTCTGGGGCCGCGACATCACCGAGGGCCCCGGCGGCCTCTCCGCGCCCACCACCGGCGACATCGCCGCGGTCGGCCGCCCCCTCGGCGTCGCGCTCCCCCCGGCCCGCGACCCCCTCCCCGCCGTCGAGCCCCGCCGCGTCGAGATCCCCTCCCTCGGCATCTCCGCCCCCGTCGTCGCCCGCGGCCTCGACAGCACCGGCGCCATCGATCCGCCGCCCTTCGAGATGTCCCACACCGTCGGCTGGTTCGGACCCGGCACCCGCCCCGGCGCCGCCGGCGCCGCCCTCCTCGTCGGCCACGTCGACACCGAGACCCGACCCGCCGTCTTCTACGGCCTCAGCGCCGCCCGCCCCGGCGCCAAGGTCCTCGTCACCCGCGCCGACGACTCCCGCGCCGAATTCACCATCGACGACGTCCAGGTCTTCCCCCGCGACCGCTTCGACCCCACCAAGGCCTACGGCCCCCGTGACCCCCGCCGCTCCGAACTCCGCCTCATCACCTGCGGCGGCACCTTCGACCGCACCACCCACACCTACACCGCCAACGTAGTAATCTCCGCCTACCTCACCGGCCCCTAACCCGCCCCCCCTGCGCCCCCGCACCCATCGGCCGCGCCCCCCTGGCCCCGCCGATGGGCCTCCGCCCGATTGCCCTTCCCACGCTGCCGGGCCCGTCGCTCCGCGGCCCGCCGGGTCTGCCCGGTTGCGGTCTCACGCGCCGCCCGGGCGTCCCCCGGTTGTGGCCGCGCGCCACCCGCCTGGCCCCGGCTCCCCCGGTTGCGCCCCGGGCGCAGGCTCACGCCGGGCCCGTGCCCCCCCGTTGTGGGCAACTGTTCCGCAAGGGCGGAACGGGTGGGCACAACCCGACCACGGCGATCAGCCGCCCCCTTGTTTGTGCCCCGGGACCAGCCGGTGGGCGTGCTGGTCAGAGGGCTGGGCCTGGTGGTTGCCGTAGGTGCGGGGAGCTAGGCCCGGCAGGGGCGCCGTCCGTTGGGCGCGCAACGGGGGGCGGGGAGCCTCGGGGCCGGGATGGGGGTGGCCGTGTCTTGGTGGGGAGGGTGGCGAGGGCGCCCGCGGCACGCAAGGCGGCGGTGCTGCGGCTGAAGCGGCGGCCCGCGACGACGGTCTATCTGGACGCGGGCAACGCGGGCTGGGGAAGCCGGCGGATTTGAGGCTGCCGCTCCAGGAGGCCGGGATCGCGGACGAGGACGGCTTCGCGGTGAACGTGTCGAACTACCAGACGACCGAGGCGGGCATCGCGTACGGGAAGGGGCTGTCGGCCCTGGTGGGCGGCAGGCCCTTCGTGGTCGACACCAGTCGGAACGGGAACGGCCCGTACGCGGAGGGCGAAGGCAGGGGAGTGGTTCGATTCCTACGCTCTGGAACTGACGGGTAACGCACGGTAGTTCGGCGGCCCGGGCGGGGTGTCGGGGGGCTCCAGAAAACGACTGAGGCCCCTCACCATCGGTGAAGGGCCTCAGTCTCGCGTGCGCCGCCAGGGACTCGAACCCCGGACCCGCTGATTAAGAGTCAGCTGCTCTAACCAACTGAGCTAGCGGCGCCTGCTGACAAAGAGAACTCTACCTGACCTGAAGGCGTGCTCCTGACCAATACCGGTCGCCCCCGGCCTGTCGGATGGTCGTATCAGGCCTTCGATCCGTCAAAATGCGATTTGTCCAGACAGTTGAGACACTGGCGCCCGAAACAAGGGCAAAAAAGATCTTGACGAGTGTGGAGGGGAATCGCATGAGCGTGCCGGTCTTCGAGGAGTTCGAACCCGCGGCCGACTGCGGCTGCCCGGGCTGCGCCCGGTACCGCCGTGACCTCGTGCTGGGCCTGCCCGTCCGGGTGGGCGGTCACCCGGCCGCGCACGGCGCGCGTCGCGCGCTGGTCCTGGTGACCGCGGCGGGGGTGGTCCTGGGCGGGGGAGGGGGAGGTGTGGCCGCGGCCCTCCCGCACCCTGCGGAGCCCGCTGCCCCGGTGGGGCCGCTCACCCCGGCGGACGCGGGGGACGCCGCGGATGCCGCCGACCGTACGGGCGGCACCGCTTCCGGCGACGCCGCGGCGGCCGACTCGGCGGTCCTGCGGGAGGCGGCCGGCCCCGGCGCCACGCCCTGGCCGGGGCCCGAGAACCCGCAGGGCGGGCGGGAGCCGCTGCACGGAACGCCGGGACCCGGCTCACTGCCGGGGCCGAACGCGCCCGCCGGCACGGTCCCGGCCTCGAACCCGGACCCGAACGCGACCCCGACGACCAGTCAGATCTCGACGGGCTCGCTGCGGCAGACGACCCGGGCCGACATCATCAACCGCGCCAAGCTGTGGGTGACCGCGCAGGTCCCGTACTCCATGGAGAAGTACTGGTCGGACGGCTACCGCCAGGACTGCTCGGGCTACATCTCCATGGCCTGGAACCTCCGCAGCAACGAGTGGACCGGCAGCCTCGACCGCTTCGCCGACCGGATCGACCGCACCGAGCTCCAGCCCGGCGACATCCTGCTCTTCCACAACCCGGCCAACCCGACCCGCGGCTCGCACGTCACGATCTTCGGCGGCTGGACCGACTACACCCACACCTCCTACATCGCGTACGAGCAGACCAAGCCGCGCACGCGGAAGCAGGCGACGCCCATGGCGTACTGGGAGAACTCCGACCGGTACGTGGCCTACCGCTACAAGGGCGTGATCAGCGGCGGCAGCGGGGGCGGCGCGACCGCGACGCCGACGCCGTATCCGGGCGCGACGAAGTTCGGCCCCGGCGCCGACAACGCGTACGTCACCCAGCTCGGGGAGCTCCTCGTCGCCCGCGGCGGCAAGAAGTACTACAGCAAGGGCCCCGGCCCGAAGTGGGGCGAGGCCGACCGCCGGGCGACCCAGGCGTTCCAGCTGGCGCAGGGATGGAAGGGCAAGGAGGCGGACGGCCTTCCCGGCCCCGAGACCTGGAAGCTCCTCGTGACCGGCGGGGGCAGGAGCATCGGCGGATCGGGTGGTTCGAGCGGTCCGAGCGCGAATGCGACGGGGTTTCCCGGGCGTGGCTACTTCCGTCCGGGCCAATCCAACGCATATGTGGAGAAGCTGGGCAAACAACTGGTGAAGCGGGGCTTCGGCAAGCACTACCTGTCGGGACCCGGTCTGCGCTGGACGGAGGCGGACCGCCGCAACGTCGAGGCGTTCCAGCGGGCACAGGGCTGGCGCGGCGGAGCGGCCGACGGCTACCCGGGCCCGGAGACCTGGCGGCGTTTGTTCCGATGACCCCGAGAACATGAGGTGGACCCCGAATGACCGCATCGACCCCGAACCCCGCGGACTCCGGCGCGGCCGCCTCCCGTGACGCGGCCCGCACGGCCAGACGCCTCACCGGCGGCACCCTCCCCCGCACCTCGCCCCCGACCCCCACCGAACCCCCGTCACCCCCAGCCCCCGCCGACGGCGACGCCGAGTCCGGGACCGGGGCCGGGACCGGCGGGGCAGACGCAGGGGCAGGGGCGGAGGCCGGTTCTTCGGCGGCCGACGGCGCCATCGGGGCGCTCGTCTCGGCGCCGCTGCCCCAGGCCGTGGCGCCCGTGGGTGCCGTCGAGGCCGCGCCCTCGGCGGCCCCCGGCCCCGGCGGCTCCCGGCCCACCCCGTCCGTCGGTGCCACCGGGTCGGGACCCTCGACGTCCCGCGACGCCACCGGCCCCGGGACTCCGGCCCCCGCCCGCCCGGCCGCGTCCGGCACTCCGGCATCCGGCGAACCCTCCGCGGCACCGGCACCGGCACCGGCACCGACACCGGCACCGACACCGGCACCGACACCGGCACCGACACCGGCACCAGCACCGACGCCGGTACCGGCACCGGCACCGACCCCTCAAGGAGTCGCTACGGCCCCGGCTTCCGGAGCCACCGCCCGACCCGCCGCCGCCTCCCCGCTTCCCCACCCCGTTTCGGTCGGGACCGGGACGCCCGGCGATGCCACGGTGAACCGGACGCCCGCAGCGCCCCACCCTGCCCGGCCCCCGGCCGCGACACCGCGCGAAGCGGACCCCTCGCCCGCCAAGCGGGAGGAGACGGGCGGTACGGCGGCGTCCGCGACGCCGATCAACCAGCCCATCGAGCCGCCGATCAAGGAGCCGGTCAGGGAGCCGGCCAGGGAGGCGATCAAGCAGGAGGCCAAGCAGGAGGCCAAGGGGGAGGACGAGCAGACGGACAAACAGACGGACCCGACTCCGCACCCGACTCCGCACCCGGCTTCGGCATCGGTTCCGCTCTCGGGTTCCGCCGCTCTCACGGCCGCGCCCGAGGGCGGGATCGCCACCCGCAAGTCGGCGGAGGTCTTCGCGTCCGCCGCCGTGCGGACCGGGGGCGCGCCGGCGATTCCGGTGGCCGTCACCATCATCGGCGCCGCAGCGGAAGCCGGGACCGCCACCAACACCAACACCGTCACCGACACGGCCACCGCCACCGCCACGGCCCCCGGAACCGGAGCCGGAACCGGTGACCGCGTCCCCGACTTCGGGCGGATCGCCGGCGCGGAAGTCGGGGTCGTGGCCGTGCCGGTGGCGGCCGTGGTGAGGGTGGCGCGGCGGAAGAACGTGATCGGGACGGAGACGACCGGGTCGATTCCGGTGCATCTGCTGTTCCGGGACGAGCCGGAGGGTGTTGTTCCGGCGGGGGTGGCCGACGACGGGGGGCCCGACACCGTCGCGATGGCCGCGCCCGTGCCGTCGAACGGCTCGGCCGGGTCGAAGAGCAAGGCGAGGCCCGCGATTCCGGCACCGTCGAAGGTGCAGTCGCCGGCTGCTGCGGCGGCCGCACAGACGAAGCAGGCCAGGCACGCCAAGCCGTCCAAGCAGCCCAAGCAGCCCAAGCAGCCCAGGCCGGGCGGGCAAGTCCAGCAACCCCCGCAACTCCGGCAGCCCCAGCCCCCGCAGGGCGTACGGAAGTCCCGGCAGTCCGACGCCGTGTCGGGCTCGCGGCCCGCGCCGACGGCGGATCCGGGGCTGGTGGAGCGGCCGGGGCCGGTGCTGCCGGGGTGGGTCGGGGTGGTGGCGGGGGCGTTGGCCGTGGTCGGGTCGGCGGCGGTGGTGTGGTGGACGGGGGCGGTGCCGGACGAGGCGGCGCGGATGCTGCGGCTGCCGGTGCGGCCGTACAACGGGATTCATCTGTGGCAGTGGGTGCTGCTGGCGCTCGGTGTCGTGGCGACGCTGTTCGCGCTCGGCGGTCTGGGCCGGGTGCGGGTCGGCTACGCGTGGGTGCTGACGCTGTTCGGCGACTACCGGGGGACGGTGCGGCGCACCGGTCTGGTGTGGGTGAGCCCGCTGCTGCTGCGGCGCCGGGTGGACGTCCGGCTCCGGCACTGGCGCAGTGAGCCGCTGTCGGCGGTGGACGCCAAGGGCACGGCGCTCGACGTGGTGGTCCTGGTGGTCTGGCGGGTGCGCGACACGGTCCGGGCGGCGCTGGGGGTCGAAGGGCACGAGGAGTACCTGCGGGAGCAGGTGGAGGCGGCGATGGCGCGGGTGCTGTCGCAGCTGCCGGCGGACGCGTTCCACGAGGACGCGCCGACGCTCCGGGACGCGGAGGCGGTCGGGGAGGCGCTGACGCGGATGCTGTCGGCGGAGTGCGCTCCGGTCGGGGTGGACGTGTTCTCCGCGCAGCCGACGAGGATCGAGTACGCCCCCGAGGTCGCGGCGGCGATGCAGCGGCGGCGGATCGCGGCGATCGACGCGAAGCACCGGGACAGTGTCCTGACGTCGGTGGTGGACGCGGTGGACGACGTGGTCCACCGGCTGACCAGTCGTGGTCTGGTGGAGCTGGACGACTACGAGCGCAAGACGCTGGTCAAGGACCTGACGGTGGCGTTCTACACGGGCCGGACGGCTCCGGTCGAGGGTGCGTGAGGGGATGGACATGTTCAACTTCCGTCCATACCTTGGTACTTGGTCCAGACCAAATTGAGTCACCCGCAAGACAGCACGCGTGCAGCACGACCCAACGGAACTCCCCACGTTCTCCTGGAGCGACAGCATGCGCAACAAGTCAGTCGGGGCGGCGGTGGTGGCGCTCGGCGTCGCCGGCGTCACCCTCCTCGGTACCGGTAGTGCCGGCAGTCACGGGTACACCGACTCGCCGATCAGCCGCCAGAAGCTCTGCGCCAACGGCACCGTGACCAACTGCGGCCCCATCCAGTGGGAGCCGCAGTCGGTCGAGGGCCCGAAGGGGTTCCCGGCCGCCGGTCCCGCCGACGGCAGGATCTGTTCGGCCGGGCTCACGCAGTTCGCCCAGCTCGACGACCCCCGGGGCGGCGCCTGGCCGGCGACGAGCCTCACGGCGGGGCAGAGCTACAGCTTCCGCTGGCAGTTCACGGCCCGGCACCGCACCACCGACTTCAAGTACTACATCACCAGGAACGGCTGGGACCCGAGTCAGAAGCTGACCCGGGCCGCGCTCGACCCCCAGCCGTTCCTGACCGTCCCCTACAACAACCAGCAGCCGCCGGCGACGCTCTCGCACTCCGGGACGATCCCGGCGGGCAAGACGGGCCGGCACCTGATCCTGGCGGTGTGGACGATCGCGGACACCGCGAACGCGTTCTACGCCTGCTCGGACGTCAAGTTCTGACGGGTCGACCGGCCGGGAGCCGTCGGTGCCCGGCCGGTCGGCGGGTCGCGGCCGTTCAGTTCTGACGGTACGTCAGTTACAGTCCGGCCCATGAGGGGTGCGGACACCGTCGCGGAGCTCGTACGGCGCCAATGGGGCGACCACCGGATCGGCCTGAGGGACGAGCACCACACCCTCACCCACCACCAGGTCGCCGCCGGCGCCGCCGCGCGGGCCGCACTGCTCGTGGACCTGATGCCACCCGTGCCGGGGGGCGAGCCGCACCTCGGCATCCTGCTCGACAACACGCCGGAGTACCCGCTCTGGCTCAGCGCGGCGGCCCTCGCGGGGGCCGCCGTCGCCGGGATCAACCCGACCCGGCGCGGCGCCGAACTCGCCCGGGACGTCCGGCACACCGCCTGCCGGGTCCTGGTCACCCAACGCGCCCACCTGCCCCTCCTCGACGGGCTCCCGCTGCCGGGCGTGCGCATCCTGGTCACGGACACCGACGCCTACCGGGCCCTCCTCGCGCCCTACGCCGGCGCCCGCCCGGGAGACGCGGCCCTCGGCCCCGTACGCCCCGACAGCCGCTTCCTGCTCTCCTTCACCTCCGGTTCCACGGGCGCACCCAAGGCCGCGCTGTGCAGCCAGGGGCGGCTCGCGGCCGCCGGGGCCTCCCTCGTCTCCCACTTCGGGGTCGGCCGCGACGACGTCCACTACGTCTGCATGCCGATGTTCCACGGCAACGCCGTGATCGCCGACTGGGCGCCCGCACTCGCCGCCGGTGCCGGGGTCGCCCTGCGGGCCCGCTTCTCGGCCTCCCGCTTCCTGCCCGACGTACGCCGCTTCGGCGCCACCTACTTCACCTACGTGGGCCGGGCCGTCCAGTACCTGCTCGCCACCCCGCCCGCCCCCGACGACCGCACGCACCCGCTCCGCCTCGGCTTCGGCACCGAGGCGGGGGCGGTCGACGCGGCCCGCTTCCGGGAGCGCTTCGGGGTCCCGCTCGTGGAGGGGTACGGATCCTCCGAGGGCGGCGCGGCGATCCAACGGACCCCCGACACCCCGGCCGGGGCGATCGGCCGGGCGGCGCCGGGCGACGACCTGGCGGTGATCGACCCCGAGACGGGCGAGGTCTGCGCACCGGCCCGCTTCTCGCCCACCGGCCTGCTCCTCAACACCTCCGAGGCCGTCGGCGAACTCGTCAACCGCGGCCGCTCGCCCTTCGAGGGCTACTGGCGCAACCCCGAGGCCGAGGCGGCCCGGCTCCGCGACGGCTGGTACTGGACGGGCGACCTCTTCTACCGGGACGCCGACGGCTTCCTCTACTTCGCGGGCCGTACGGACGACCGGCTGCGGGTCGACAGCGAGAACCTGGCGGCGGCGATGATCGAGCACATCCTCGCCCGCTGGGACCGGGCCGCCGGGGTCGCCGTCTACGCGGTGCCCGACCCGGTCGCGGGCGACCAGGTCATGGCGGCGCTCGCCCTGCGCGAGGGCGCCGACTTCGACCCGGCGGCCTTCACCGACTTCCTCGCCGCCCAGCCGGACCTGGGCACGAAGATGCCGCCGCGCTTCGTCCGCGTCCTGCCCGAACTGCCCCTCACCGCGACCAACAAGGTCCACCGCGTGGGCCTGCGCCGGGCCTCCTTCCTCTGCCCGGACCCCGTCTGGTGGCGCCCCGCCCCCGACGCCCCCTACGAGCCCCTCACCGGGACCGCGCTCGACGCCCTCCGCGCCCACTACGCGCGGCAGGGCCGCCCCCAGGCCTACCCGTAGGGGCGGCCCCCGGGGTCATTCCAGCGGGTCGCGGACCACGCCGGGCAGGTGCAGCAGGGCCTGGAGCGCGATGTACAGCTCGGCCGAGTCGAGGCGCCGCTCGAAGGACCGCCCGGAGAGCTGCTCGATGCGGCGCAGCCGGTAGCGCACGGTGTTGGCGTGGCAGAACAGCAGCTTCGCCGCCTTCTCCGCCGACCCGTCCACCCGGAAGTACGTGGACATCGTGGTCAGCAGCTGCTCGCGCTGCGCCTCGGGCAGGTCCATCAGCTCGCCGAGCACCTGGTGGCCGATCCGGGAGGCGGTGGACGGGGCGCTCACCACCAGCATCGGCAGCGGGGCGTCGTCGAACAGCGAGACCGTCTCGTCGTGGGGCGCGGCCCCCGCGAGGGCGACCTGCGCGAGGTGGAGCGCCTGCGGCGTCTGGTCGAGGCGCGTGTAGCGGGGGCTGACGCCCGCCCGGTGCACGGTCAGCACCCGCAGCGTCTCGACGAGCCGGCCCATCGCGCCGTCGTCGCCGCGCATCGACACGACCCCGATCTGCGCGTCGGGGGTGAGCCGCCACGCCGACCCCATGTCCTGGTCGCGCAGCGCCGGTTCGATGTCGGGCAGCGCCTGCCGGGCGAGCCCGGGCACCTGGGCGACCACGACCACGAACGTCCCGTCGTACGGGAGGGTGAGCAGGTCCGCCGCCTCCAGGACGGAACCGGGGTTGCCCATCCCGCCGCGCAGCACGACGTCGACGAGGGCCGACCGCTGCTGGTCGCGCTGGACCATGAGGGCCGCGGCCCGCTCGTTGTAGGCGTTGACGACCGCGGTGGTGGACTCGTCGTTGAACCGCCACACGTCGCCGGCCATCGCCACCAGCTCGGCGTCGGTCGCGATGCCGGTGCGGGCGGCCTCGGCGACCATGGACCCCCAGAAGGTCCGGTAGCCGATCCGGAAGGCGGACTGCACCGACGCCAGCGGCACCCCCTGCTCGGCGCGCAGCCGGCCGGTGCTGCGGGGGGCGGCCAGGGAGACGTCCTCCTCGCGGGCCAGTCGGCGCAGTGTGAACTCGATGTTGTCCCGCACCGACAGGTACAGGTCGTCCTGCCCCGTCGGTGCCGAGGCCTGGTAGACCGACAGCTCCTCGCGGATGTGCCGGGTCGTCGCCTCGGCCAGCTCCGGCAGCCGGCGGAGGAGCGCCGTGGCGAGCCTCCTCGCCGCGTCGACGGACACCGCGTCGGCGGACACCGCGTCGACCGGTGCCTTCGCCGTCGTCGTCGTGCCGGTGGATTCCTCGCTGAGCAGTGCCCCCATGCCGTCACCGTAGGCGGGCCGGGGCGCGGTGCGCGGGGGCCGGAGGGCGGCCGGAGGCGGCCCGGGGGACGGTGCCGTGGCGGGATGCGGCGGCTGCCGCGCGCGCGTTCGCAGGGTGAGGGGGTCTCGCGGTGGTGACGCGGGGATGTCGCGGCCCCGTTTGTCCCGGCCGACAAAACCGGAGGGGCCCGCCTGTTCCCGCCGACAGCATCCGCGCCGGGCCGGTTGCCGCATCCCGCCCGTCTCGTTTCTCCGGACACCGCTGAGAGTACGAACGGAGTGATCACGTCATGGACGGCGCCGTGGTGGAACGCGACCTCGTGATGGACCTGCTGCTGTCGCCCGGGCACGGCGTCCCGGTCCTGACCCGCCTGCAGTACAGGGCGGACGACCCCTTCGCCGTGCGGATCGTCTTCCACGCCGACGCGGCCGCCCCGGTCGTGTGGACCTTCGCCCGCGAACTGCTCCTCGAAGGGACCTTCCGGGCGGCCGGCGAAGGAGACGTCCGGGTGTGGCCGACGGCGACGGGCGCCGAGCACGAACTGAACATCCTGCTGCGGTCGCCGGACGGTGACGCCTTCCTGCGCACCCGGGCCGCCGCGGTCTCCGTCTTCCTCGGCCGCACCCTCGACCTGGTCCCGCCCGGCACCGAGTCCGACGGCACCGGCCTGACCCGCGTCCTCGACGCCCTCCTCAACCCGTAGGCCCTGCCCGGACGGTCCCGCCCGGCTCGTACGGCGGCGGGGGTAGGGCCTGCCCCACCTCCGCCGCACCCTCCAGGCCCATGGCCCCGGCCGGGCGTCCCGCCTAGCGTGGGCGGACATGGAACCCCGCAACCCCTGGCAGGCACTGACCCGGCCCCGCTTCCCGCTCGGCGTCTGGCCGTGGCGGGCCGCCGGGTACCTCGCGACCGGCGCGGTGGTCGGCGCCGCCGTCTGCCTGGTGCTCCTGGTCCTCGGGGTGTTCTCGCTGTTCCTGGTCGGGTTGCCGCTGCTGCTGCTCGCCGGGCCCGCGGTCGGCGGGATCGAGCGGTGGCGGCTGCGGCTCGCGGACCGGGACCCGGCGCCCGACCCGCACCGGGTCCCCACCGCCCCCGGTCTCGGCGCCTGGCTCCGGCTGCGGGCGGGGGAGCAGGCCACCTGGCGGGAGCTCGCGTACGCCCTCCTGCTCGCGACCGTGCTGTGGCCGCTCGACCTGCTCGTGCTCGCCGTCGGCGTCGGGCTGCCCGTCGCGCTGCTCGCCGCCCCGGTCCGGTACGCGGTGGACGGGGCGGAGACGAAGGTCGTCAAGGCGTACCTGGTCACCTCCTATCCCGAGGCCTTCGCCGCGGCGCTCCTCGGCGCCGTGCTCCTGGTGGCCCTCGCCTACCCGCTGGCGGCCGTCGCCGGGGCCCGCGCCGCCCTCGCGCGCGCCCTGCTCAGCCCCCGGGAGACCGGGAGGGAGGACGGGATCGGCGAGGTCATCGCCTCACGGGCCCGGCTCGTCGACGCCTTCGAGGCGGAGCGCCGCCGCATCGAGCGGGACCTCCACGACGGGGCCCAGCAGCGCCTGGTCGCCCTCACCATGACCCTCGGTCTGGCACGGCTCGACGCCCCGCCGGGCCCGCTCGCCGAGCAGCTGGCGAAGGCGCACGCGGAGGCCGGGCAGGTCCTCACCGAGCTGCGCGAGCTGATCCACGGCATCCACCCGCAGGTCCTCGCCGACTACGGCCTCGGCGCGGCGCTCGCCGACGCCGCCGACCGCTCCGCCGTGCCCGTCGACACCGACATCGAGCTGCCCCGGCTGCCGGCGAGCGTGGAGAGCGCCGGCTACTTCGCCGGCTGCGAGGCGCTCGCGAACATCGGCAAGCACAGCGGGGCGACCCGGGCGGCGATCACCGCCCGGCACGCCGACGGCGTGCTGCGGCTCGACGTCGAGGACGACGGGCGGGGCGCGGCGGACCCGGCCCGGGGGAGCGGACTCACCGGACTCGCCGACCGGATCGCCGTCCTCGATGGCACACTGACGATCATGAGCCCGCCGGGCGGGCCGACCCTGCTCCGAGTGGAGATCCCGTGCCGACCGCTCCCCGCAAGCTCCGCGTCGTCCTCGCCGAGGACGGCGTCCTCCTCCGGGAGGGACTCATAGGGCTCCTGGCCCGTTTCGGCCACGAGGTCGTCGCCGCCGTCGGCGACGCGGACGGGCTGCGCGAGGCGGTCGCCGCCCACGCGCCGGACATCGTGGTGACCGACGTCCGGATGCCGCCCGGTTTCCAGGACGAGGGGCTGCGCGCCGCGGTCGCGCTCCGCGCCGAGCGGCCCGGCCTGCCGGTGCTCGTCCTCAGCCAGTACGTGCAGCGCAGCTACGCCGCCGACCTCCTCGACTCGGGCGACGGCACCGGCGTCGGCTACCTCCTGAAGGACCGGGTGGGCCAGGTCGAGGAGTTCGTCGAGGCCCTCGCCCAGGTCGCGGACGGCGGCACGGTCGTCGACTCGGAGGTCGTACGGCAGCTGCTGCGCCGCCACCGGGACCCCCTGGAGGCGCTGACCCCGCGCGAGCGGGAGGTCCTCGGCCTGGTCGCGGAGGGCCACTCGAACGCGGAGATCGCCCGGCGCCTGGTGGTGACCGAGGCCGCCGTCGGCAAGCACATCGGGAACATCCTGGCGAAGCTCGGCCTGCCGCCGGCGGAGGACACCCACCGTCGGGTGCTCGCCGTCCTCACCTACCTGCGGGCCTGACGGGCAGGGGCCGGAGGGAACGACAAGAAAGCCCCTCGCTTTCGCGAGGGGCTTTCTCTGTCGGTGCGCCGCCAGGGACTCGAACCCCGGACCCGCTGATTAAGAGTCAGCTGCTCTAACCAACTGAGCTAGCGGCGCCTGCTGACAGAGAAAATACTACCTGGTCCCGAGGGGTGCTTCCGACCACCCCGCGGGACCGGGTCTCCGCGTGTCCTCAGATCGCCAGCGAGAGCACCACCGGGGCGGCCCTGCGGTTGAGCGTGTCGGCCGCCGCGCGCAGCCGGTGGGCGTGCTCGATCGGCAGGGACAGCGCCAGGCAGCCCACGGCCGAGCCCGCCGTGAGCGGGACGGCGGCGCAGACCGTGCCCACCGCGTACTCCTGGAGGTCGAGGACGGGGACGGTCGCCGGCTGGCTGTCGAGCTTCGAGAAGAGGATGCGTTCGCTGGTGATCGTCCGGGAGGTCAGCCGGGCGATCTTGTGCCGGGAGAGGTGGTCCCGCCGGCCGTTCTGGTCGAGCTGCGTGAGCAGGCACTTGCCGACCGCGCTGGCGTGCGCGGCCGAGCGGAAGTCGACCCACTCGTTCACCTTGGGCGTGCGAGGTCCGTCGGCGAACTGGGTGATCTTCACTTCGCCGTCGATGTACCGGCTGATGTAGACCGCGGCGCCGACGGAGTCGCGTAGCTCGGTCAGGGTCTCCTGGAGCTTCGCCTCCAGGGCCTCGCGGCGGGTCAAGCCGGAGCCGAGGAGGACGAGGGAGTCCCCGATCACGTACGCGCCGTCGGCCACCTGCTCGACGTACCCCTCGCGCCGGAGCATGAGGAGCAGTGAGGACAGGTGGGCCACGGGCAGGCCGGTCTCGCGCGCGATCTGGACGTCCGTCACTCCGCCACCGTGCCGTGACACCGTCTCGAGGACGCGCAGGGCGTATTGCGCCGAGTGGAACGGCGCGGTGGGCTCGGGCTTCAGCGCCACGGTTTCCCCCTACCAGGTTGTGACCGCAAGCTTTCGTACCACGATAGCCGCCAAGGGCCGTTTGCGGGGCGGCTGTTGGCGAGAATGATGCGGGCGATCCGGGCCCTACGCTGGGGCGCACCCTTCTGGCATATGCCCATGTCATGAGTGGTGTGGAGAGTCTCAGGTCAGGGCTGTGCGCGACGGCGCTCCCGGGTGCGTTCGGCCGGCGGCGAACGGGAGATTTTTTACGGGGAGGCGGACCCGGTGGGCGCTCTCCCGGTGGCCGAGAACCCTCCCTTCCCGGAGGAATAACCGGAGACACCCTCCTGTTGTAGCCCTGATGTATCCGGACGCGCGTCCGGCTGCGCACCCGGAGAAGCCTCCGGAGATGGATCCGCACGTGTGCCGAGGAGGGTCTCGACGGTGACCGACGCTATTCGAGGAGAGGCGCGGGGTTCCGCGCCCGTACCGCTGTCCGTACTGGACCTGGTGACCGTCGGCAGCGGGCGGACCGCGACGCAGGCGCTCGCCACCAGCGTCGAGCTGAGCCGGCTCGCCGAGCGGCGCGGCTTCCACCGCCACTGGGTGGCCGAGCACCACTCCATGCCGGGAGTCGCCTCCTCGTCCCCGGCGGTGATCCTCGCCCACCTCGCCGCCCACACCCGGCGCATCCGGCTCGGCTCGGGCGGCGTCATGCTCCCCAACCACGCCCCGCTCGTCATCGCCGAGCAGTTCGGCACCCTGGAGGCGCTCGCCCCGGGCCGGATCGACCTCGGGCTCGGGCGCGCGCCCGGCACCGACGGGGCCACGGCGGCCGCCCTGCGGCGCACGGACTCGCTGAACGAGGGGGCCGACGACTTCCCCGAGCAGCTGGCCGAGCTGACCCGGTTCCTGGACGACGACTTCCCGGACGGGCACCCGTACGCCCGGATCCACGCCGTGCCGGGCCCGGTGCAGGGTCCGAAGGGGCGCCCGCCGATCTGGCTGCTCGGCTCCTCCGGCTTCAGTGCCCGCCTCGCCGGCCTGCTCGGCCTGCCCTTCGCCTTCGCCCACCACTTCTCGGCGCGGAACACGATCCCGGCGCTCGACCTCTACCGGGACTCGTTCCGGCCCTCGGCGGTCCTCGACGCCCCGTACGCGATGATCGGCGTCTCGGCGCTCGCCGCGGACGAGGCCGCGCGGGCCCGCCGCGAGGTCCTGGCCGGCGCCCTCGCGATGCTGCGGCTGCGCACGGGCCGGCCCGGCCTGGTGCCGACGCCCGAGGAGGCGGAGGCGTACGGATTCAGCCCCGCGGAGCGGGAGTTCGTGGACGGCTGGCTGGCGAACGTCGTGTACGGCACCCCGGACGAGGTGCGGTCCGGCCTCGACGACCTGCGCAAGCGGACGGGCGCCGACGAGTTGATGATCACGGCCAACGGGCACGGCGGGGACGCGCGGGTGCGGAGCTACGAGTTGATCGCCGACGCGTACGAACTCCCCGTGCTGCCGGACCCCGAGGAGGGTTCGGCCGGGTGAAAACGGAGTTCCGGAGGCCGGTTGGTTCACCCTCGAACGAACCCCGGATCCTGCCCTAAGTGAACCTTAAACCGCTCGTCACCGATGGTGGCGGGCGGTTCCGTTTTGTGCTGCACGTCTCTGACAAGGGCTTTCTCCGTCAAATTGGTCTAGTCCTCAATCTGGTTCAGACCATTGACGCGCCGTTCATGCGGCGGCTATCACTTCCTCAGCTCCTGTACGGCACCACCCAGTACTCCCCCCATCGGAGGCCGCACGTGCACCCCCGTAAGCCCTTGATCGCCGCGCTCCTGAGCTCGGCCCTCGCCGCCGGCACGCTCGCCGCGACCGTCGGCCTCGGCTCCGCCCAGGCGGCCGACACGTCGACCACCGCCTCTACGGGCAACGTGCGCATCGCGTACTACGACCAGTGGAGCGTCTACGGCAACGCGTTCTACCCCAAGCACCTCGACACCCGGGGCATCGCGAGCCAGCTGGACGTCATCAACTACTCGTTCGGCAACATCCACCCCACCAACCTCACCTGTTTCGAGGCCAACAAGGCCGCGGGTGACGACAACAACCCCAACGCGGGTGACGGTGCGGGCGACTCGTACGCCGACTACCAGAAGTCCTTCAGCGCGGCCGACTCCGTCGACGGCGTCGCCGACAAGTGGGACCAGCCGATCGTGGGCGTCTTCAACCAGTTCAAGGAACTGAAGGCGAAGTACCCCCACCTGAAGATCAACATCTCGCTCGGCGGCTGGACCTACTCCAAGTACTTCAGCGACGCGGCCAAGACGGACGCGAGCCGCAAGAAGTTCGTGGCCTCCTGCATCGACCAGTACATCAAGGGCAACCTGCCCGTCGAGGGCGGCTACGGCGGCGCGGGCACGGCGGCCGGCATCTTCGACGGCATCGACATCGACTGGGAGTACCCCGGCTCCTCCGGCGGTCACCTCGGCAACCACTACGCCCCCGAGGACAAGCAGAACTTCACGCTGCTCCTCGCCGAGTTCCGCAAGCAGCTCGACGAGTACGGCGCGGCCAACGGCGGCAAGAAGTACCTGCTGACCTCGGCGCTCCCGGCCGGCCAGGACAAGATCAAGTACATCGAGACCGACAAGATCGGTCAGTACCTCGACTACGCCAACATCATGACGTACGACATGCACGGCGCCTGGGACGGCGACGGGCCGACGTACCACCAGTCCCCGCTCTACCCCTCGCCGAACGACCCGACCGACGTGATCGCGCCGGGCACGGAGAAGTACAGCATCGACTCGGCCATCGACTCCTGGATCGACGGCAACCCGACCTACGGCATCACCGGCGGCTTCCCCGCCAACAAGCTGACCCTGGGCTACGAGTTCTACTACCGCGGCTGGAAGGGCGTCCCCGCCGGGACCACCAACGGCCTCGCGCAGACCGCGACCGGCGGCTCCAACGTCCGCCCGCTCAGCCAGCAGGCCGGCATCGCGCACTACAAGGAGCTCGGCGGCATCGTCGACAACGCCGCCACCACCTTCTGGGACGACCAGTCGAAGTCCTCGTACTTCTACAAGGACGGCGAGTTCTTCACCGGCCTGAACCAGAAGTCCATCCAGGCCCGCGTGGACTACGCCAAGCAGCGCGGCCTGGCCGGCGCGATGATGTACTCGCTCCTCGGCCTGGACGACAACGCCACCCTGCTGAAGCAGATCAACACCGCGCTCGGCGGCACCACCGCCCCGCCGACCACGACGCCGCCGACCACCCCGCCGACGACGCCCCCGACCACCCCGCCCACCACGCCGCCGACCACCCCGCCCACCTCGGGCTGCGGCTCCGTCCCGGCGTACGTGGCCGGCACGATCTACAACGCGGGCAACGAGGTCTCCCACAACGGCCGCAAGTGGAAGGCCAAGTGGTGGACGCAGAACGAGGCCCCCGGCACCACCGGCGAGTGGGGCGTCTGGCAGGACCTCGGCGCCTGCTGAGTGCCTGACCCGCTGAACCCCCCATGACCACTGCCCCCGCCCGGAATGTCCCTCCGGCCGGGGGCAGTTCCATGCCCGGAGCCGTACGCGCCCGCCCGCCCGCACGCGACGGATCCGGGCATCGGGCGCGCCCGGCGCCCGGGTCGTCGAGCGCGGTCGGACCGGCAGGGGCTCCGGGCGCGGTCAGACCGGCAGGGGCTCCGAGCCGATCAGCTCGGCGATCCGGTCCGGGGTCACCGCCCGCGAGTACAGCCAGCCCTGGCCCGTGTCGCAGCCGATGCGCCGCAGCCGGTCGGCCTGACCGGAGGTCTCGACGCACTCGGCGGTGACGGTGAGGCCGAGCCGGTGCGCGAGGTGCACGAGCGCCTCGACGATCAGCTCGTCCGCCGGGTTGGCGTGCTCCTCGTCCTGGAACCCCCGGACGAAGGACCCGTCGAGCTTGAGCACGGAGACGGGGAGCCGGCTGAGATAGGCCAGGTTCGAGTAGCCCGTGCCGAAGTCGTCGATGGCGATCCGCACCCCCATGTCGCTCAGCGCCTGGAGCGCCTGGAGCGGCCGGCCGGCCGAGCCCATCACGGCGGACTCGGTCAGCTCCAGCTGGAGCAGGTGCGGGGCGAGCCCGGTCTCGGCGAGGATGCCGGCGACGTCGGCGACCAGGTCGGAGTCCCATACCTGACGGACCGCCACGTTGACGCTCACGAAGATCGGGCGCTCCCGCGGATGGTCCTTCTGCCACTGCCGGGCCTGCCGGCAGGCGGTGTTCAGGACCCACCGCCCGAGCTCCACGATGGAGCCGTCCTCCTCGGCGATCCCGATGAACCGATTCGGCGCGAGGGAGCCGAACTGCGGGTGGTTCCAGCGCACCAGCGCCTCCACCCCGCGCACCCCGCCGTCCGCCAGGTCCACCAGCGGCTGGTACTCCAGGGCGAACTCGCCGAGGTCGACGGCCGGCCGCAGCGTCGAGGAGAGCGCCTGCCGGGTCATCCGGTGCGCGTTGCGCTCCGGGTCGAAGAGGGTCCAGCGGGCCTTGCCGTCGGCCTTGGCCCAGTACAGCGTGGTGTCCGCGGCCTGCATCAGGGCGGTCGCCGTCGTCCCGCGCGCGGAGCGCTCGACCACGCCGATCGAAGCGGAGACCGAGAGTCGCTGGCCGGCCAGGTCGAACGGGTGCTGGAGCGCGCACAGCACCGAGCGCGCCAGGTCCGCCAGTTGCTCGGTGCCGGTGGAGTCCTCGACCAGGATCGCGAACTCGTCGCCGCCGAGCCGCGCCACCAGGTGGCCGCCGCTGCGGGTGTAGCCGTCGCTGTCCGCGCACTCGGTCAGACGGGCGGCGACGGCGGCGAGGAGCCGGTCGCCGACCCGGTGGCCGAGGGTGTCGTTGACCGCCTTGAACCCGTCGAGATCGAGGTAGCAGAGGCCGATCCGCCCTGTTCTGCCATACCCGTACGACTCGTATGAACGGTCGGGCCGGTGCGAAGGGCCGACCGGCACCTCCTCCTCCGCGGCGTCCGGCACGGCGGTCTCCAAGGCGTCCGGTACGGCGGCCTCCAGGGCGGCCGACAGGCGCTCGAAGAACAGCGCCCGGTTGGGCAGCCGGGTCACCGGGTCGTGCATCTGGAGGTGGCGCAGCCGCGCCTGGAGCTCGCGCCGGTCGCTGATGTCGGCGACCGACAGCAGGACGCGCGGGCTGTCGGGCACGGGGGCGACGGTGATCTCCGCCCACAGGGAGCGCCCGTCGGGGTGCTTGAGGCGCCGGGTGCAGCGGAAGCGGGAGCGGCGGCCGCCCAGCACCTCGCGGTACGCGTGCCAGGTGCGGCCGTCGGAGGCGAGGTCGACGAGGTCGGCGGCGGCCTGCTCGCGGAGCGCCCCGGCGTCGGTGCCGAGGAGCGCGCCGAAGGACTCGTTGGCGGTGACGACGGTGCCGTCCTGGTCGACGACGGCCATGGCGAGCCGGGAGACCCGGAAGGCGGCGCGGTAGTCGCGGAGTTCGGAGTCGGAGCGCTCGCCGGCCCGGCCCGCGGGGCTCGGATGCTCGGTGTGACGCTCCGTGAGTGCGCGCTTCTCCGGCGGTTCTGGGTGCACCGGTCCTTCGGGGGTTCCGCTCACCGCTCGCTCCCGTAGTGCAGTCGGGCCGGTCGCATGTGGTCGGGACGGTCGGCCAAGGAAGAGTGAGCCGATCATAGAGCCCGTGCGGGGGAGCGTTCCAGCTTCGGGACGTGCGCGAGGGGCGCCCACCCGTGTGGTGATGGCCACCCCCGTGCGTCGCCCGATCGTTTCTGCGCGGGTCTGACATGGGTCGACGACGACTGACCGAATGTGACTTTCCGTGAGCTGAAGTGCGTTCGTCTCGCGTCGACCCCGTGGCGCGCCCTCACCCGACCGGGGCAGCGGAAACGTGCGAAACCTCGTAAATCGTCACAAGGTGGGTGGGGTGTCCCGCATTCGCGATCCGGAGGTCCACGTGAGGGGTCAGCAGCCACCCGGGGGAGTGGAACGCTCGCGGCTGCGCGCGGGAGCGGCCGCCTTCACCTCGCTCGCCGCCCTGGCCGCCACGGGCCTCGTCGCGGGCCCCGCCGTCGGCGCGCCGTCGGCGAGCCCCTGCGCCCTGCCCCGTACCGCCGCCCACCACTCGCTGGGCCTCGACACCTGGAACGGCTCCTACCCGCGCCCGACCCGCACCCTCGACGCGGTCATGATCTTCCTGTCGTTCCCGGACTCCGACCCGCTCACCGAGCCGGCCGAACTCGCCGCCGACCACTTCCCCGCCACCAGCGAGTTCTTCGACCGCGCCTCCTACGGACGCTTCACCCTCCGCCCGCATCCCCGGCACACCTGGACCCCGATGCCGAAGGAGTCCGGCGCGTACGACATACGGCGGGACTGGGACGCGGGGAAGCGCGCCGCGTACCTCCGCGACGCCATCACCGCCGCCGACCCGGACGTCGACTTCTCCGCGTACGACATCGTCTACCTGGTCGCCGACCCGGACGCGCCCGGCGTGGACTCGGACGCCACCAAGGTCGTCAACCTCGAACGGCCGCTGGAGGCCGACGGTGCCGAGATCAAGCGGGTCGTCACGGTCTTCGAGCGGCACCCGCCCGACCGCAACGTCCTCGCCCACGAGACCGGCCACGTCTTCGACCTGCCCGACCTCTACCACCGCCCGGTGGACGGCAAGGGCGACTGGGACACCCATGTGGGGGACTGGGACGTCATGGGCAGCCAGTTCGGGCTCGCCCCCGACATGTTCGGCTGGCACAAGTGGAAGCTCGGCTGGCTCTCCCGGGCCCAGGTGAGCTGCGTCCAGGGCGCCGGCACCCGGGTGGTCAGCCTGGAGCCCAGCGACGCCCCGCCCTCGGTCGGCGGCATCCTCGGAACCCGGCTCGCCGTCGTCCGCACCGGCCCCGACAGCGTCCTCGCGATCGAGGCCCGCAGCGCCCGGGGCAACGACGCCGAGACGTGCACCGAGGGCGTGCTCGTCTACCGGGTACGGGCCGGCGCGGCTTCCGGCGACGGTCCCGTCGAGGTCGTCGACGCACACCCGCGCACCGACGCCTGCTGGGACCGCTCGGTCTACCCGCCGCTCGCGGACGCTCCGCTGGAGGAGGGCGAGACCCTCACCGTGCCCGGGACCGGCGTCCGCGTCGAGGTCACGGACCGGATCTCGACGGGCGGCTGGACGGTACGCATCACCCCGCCGGCCGTCGACTGAGCCCCCGCGGGCCCGCGGAGCCGGAACACGAAGAAGCCCCCCGCTTCCGCGAGGGGCTTCTTCCGTCGGTGCGCCGCCAGGGACTCGAACCCCGGACCCGCTGATTAAGAGTCAGCTGCTCTAACCAACTGAGCTAGCGGCGCCTGCTGACGTCGTAGACATTAGCATCCGGATCGGCGGGAGGAAAAATCGATACCCGCACGTCGGCGGCGGAAGCCGCCCGGACGGCCCGCACGCAGGCCCACAGCACGACCTCGGGGCCCGGCAGCCACGGGTGCCGGGTGTCGGGGGCGACCAGCCAGCGGGGCCCGGCGGTGTCGGCGGAGGGCACGAGCGGCGGCACGGTCACCGCGTCCCCGACGCCGTGGCAGAGCGGCCGGGGGACCGCCTCCCCCCACTCCTCCCAGTCGAGCAGGGCCGGCAGCCGCTGCGCCGTCCCCGGCGCGGCGAACAGCATCATCCGGCCCCGGTGCATCGCGACCGGCCCCGAGCCGGGGCCCTCCTCCCACAGCCGGTCCAGCATCCGGCGCCCGAAGACCGGGTCCACGTTGACGACGTCGAAGACCGACCCGCAGGGCAGCGCCGCGGGCGAGGCCGGCCGGGCCTCCCAGCGGGTGAGCGCGGTCCCGTGCCCGCCGGCGGCCGAGGCGAGCCACGCGGCCCCGTCGGCGGTCACCCGGGCCGTCTGGTGCCGTCCCTCGTCACCCTCCCGGAGGAACCGGAAGATGTCGTGCGGGGTCTCGTCGCGCAGCCAGGTCGTCATGCGTCCAGGTCTACCGGCCGTAACCGACCGGTTTCCGAGGGTTCACGGATTCTCGGACAGGAGGGTCCGGCGAGGAGTATCGTGCGCTCCGCATATGCCAGGGGGCGCACTCGGGGCGCAGATGCTCCGGGCAGGGCGCGCAGGCTCGTGCCGGGCGCCTCACCGCCCGCACACGCCCCCCGAAGCCCGGCCCGTCAGGCCTGCTCCTCCGCGGGCCGGCCGTTCGTCCGGATCAGGTCGCGGCCGAACTCGATCATCTTCACCGCGTAGTCCTCGGTCCACTGGGCCCGCTCGGCGACGGCCGCGGCCGTCAGCCGGTCGAACCGGCGCGGGTCCGCGAGCTGGGCGGCGGCGATGGCCTGGAACTCGGTCGCCCGGTCCGTGGCCGCCCGGAACGCGAGCGTCAGCTCGGTCGCGCGGGCGAGGAGCTCCCGCGGATCCTCTATCGACTCCAGGTCGAAGAAATGCTCCGGATCGGCGGTCGCCTCGGCAGGCTCGAAGACCAGCGGGGCCGGCCGAAGCCGCCGCTGTCCGCTCCGCTCCGCGGGTTCCGCCATCGTCCTTCTCCTCCTCGCACAGGCACGGCCCGGAATCCCGGGCCGCTTTCCATTGTCCCGCGTGCCGCAAGGGCGCGAACCTCGTCCCCCACGCCCCCGCTCTCCTCCCGAGCCCCGGTTCGGGGACGCGGGGAGGTTTGCCGGCCGGGCCGGGCTCACGGCGTCCAGGTCACCCGGTGCTCCGCCAGGTGGGAGAGGACCGCGTGGTTCGCCTCCCAGCCGTCGGGGAACGACACCGCCGCGCCCAGCTGGACCGGCTCCGTCGACGGGTGCTCGTCGAGGAGTTCGGCCACGCCCGCCCGGCAGACCACCACGCAGGCGTGCCGGTGCCGGGAGGCGAGGACGCACAGCCGGCCCGTCTCCAGATGGAAGGCGGTCGCGTCCGGGCGGCCGGACAGCGGATGGAGGACGACCGTCACGTCGTACTCGCGCCCCTGGAGCCGGTTCGCGGTGTCCACCGTCACCCCGGTGACGCCGAGCTCCGCGAGCGCGGCCCGGACCGCCGCCGCCTGGTCGCGGTGGGCGGTGCCGACCGCGACCCGGTCCGGCGTCAGCGGAACCGGATGCTCCGACTGCTCCGAGACCGCGGTCCCGCCCCGGTCGAGCAGCCGGCGCACCACGAGCGCGACCGCGCCGACCGCCTCGGGGTCGGTCCGCGGGGTGTGCCGGGCCGGCAGTTCGAGCAGCCCCCAACCCGACTCGGCCGCCTCGTCGAGGACCCGGTCGGGACCCGAGCCGTCCGACGGCACCGAGAACGAGAGCGAGCGGTCCCCGGGCCCGGTGCCGCTGCGGAACGGCGTGAACGGGTAGAAGGCGTCCGAGACCAGCGGCGCCGCCGAGGCCGGCAGCCGCCACGACACCGGCAGCCGGTGCTGCGGCAGCTCCGGATTGTGCGCCAGGAGCGTGGAGACCGCGCTCGCCGACGGGTCGTACGAAAGCCCCGCCCACTGCTCCGCGCCCACCACCGAGAACGGGTCGAGCTGCCCCGGGTCGCCGACGAACAGCGCCCGCTCGAACAGCCCCGCCACCGCGAGCAGCGCGTCCGAGCGCATCTGGTACGCCTCGTCGACGATCGCGTGCGCCCACGGCTCGACGTTCTTCACGTGCGCCCACTTGGCCGAGGTGGAGAGGACCACCGGCAGCCCGGCCAGCTCACTCGCCTTCGCCGCCTTCCGCACGTTGTCCAGGGCGTCGAGCGCCTTGTCGTACGGGTCGCTGTCGCTGGAGTGCAGCCGACCCACCTCCAGGTCGGGCTCCTTCGCCGCGAGCCGCAGCACCAGGTCGTCCACCTGCGCGTTCGTCTGCGCCACCACCATCAGGGGGCGGCCAGCGGCGGCCAGTTCGAGGGCCGCGCGCACCACCAGGGTCGACTTCCCCGCGCCCGGCGGGGAGTCGACGACGACACCGCGCGACGAGCCGTGCAGGGTGTCCGCGAGGATGCCGGCCGTCGCACGGCCGGCCTCGGCGGAGGGATCGAACACGGTCACGCTCACAGCACGTCCTCGGGGGTCACGGCGTCGGGCAGCTCCACGGCGTCCGTCCGGGGCGGACCGCCGTGCGTCCAGGGGGTCTCCTCCGGATCGGGCAGCTTCGGACCGACCCGCTGCTCGTGCTCGAACAGCGTCCAGGCGATCCGCTCGCCCTTCTCCGGCACCGAACCCTCCGCCGGCTCCCTCGACCGGCCCATCCGGTCCAGCACCCGGAGCAGCAGCGAGCCGTCCTCCTCGTACCCCACGAACTCCGCCGCCTGCGGCTTCCCGCCGAGCGAGCGGAACACCCTCGTCTTCTCGCCCAGGTGCGGCCGGTCGTCCGTGCGGACCGTGACGAGCGGGCGCGGCGCGGGCCGCTTCGACTCCGTCCAGGCCATCGTCACCTCGACCACCTCGGCGGTGAACGCCTCGCCCGCGAGCCGCCGTCCGGCCAGCACCAGCGGGTCGTCCAGCGCCTCCTGCGCCTCCAGCTGCCCCTGCGCCTGCTCGCGGGCGGCCAGCTTCGAGGCCGCCGTCACGGCGTCGTCCCGGCGCGGCTGCGGCGGCTCGCCCGCGGCGACCCGGTCGCGGTGGGCGGTGAACGACCAGCGGTCCCGGGTCCAGCGGTCCTCGACCCTGGCCCCCTCCGGCAGCTCCCGCAGCAGCCCGATCGCCCGCCACACCGCGTCCCAGGTCGGCTTCAGCTGCGAGACGACCAGCCGGCGCAGCTCCCGCTCGGCCGCGTGCAGTTCGCCCAGCCCCGCGTCGGCCGCCTCGCCGTCCTCGGCCGCGCCCACCGCCTGCCGGGCCCGGTCGTACCGCTCGATCGCGGGCGCGAGGAGCCGGTTGTCGAAGGCCGGGTCGGTGGCGGGACCGGCCGGCGGGCACAGCAGCTGCCCCTGGGAGTCCCGGCCCACCTCGGCCCGCAGCGCCGCCTCGGCGCCCGGCTCCCCGTCGTACGGATCGATCCAGGCGAGCAGCGCGCCCAGGTGCTGGTCCTCCAGGGACGACTGGCCGGTCGCCCAGTGCCGGTTGAGCAGGTCGGTCGCCGCGAGCAGCAGCGAGGAGCCGGGCACCCGGGCCCGCTCGCCGAAGTGCGTCAGCCAGCGCCCGAGCAGCGGCACCCGCGGCGGCGCGGGGAACGGCGTCTCCGGATCCTGCTCGGCCGTCCGCCGGAACCGCGTCGACCGGCCGAGCAGGCGCACGTACTCCACACCCGCCCGGCTCGGCACGATCAGCTGCGGCGCGTCCGCGCACAGCTCGACCGCGACCTTCACCTTCCTGCCGGTCTCCGCGTCCACCTCGTTCCGCTCCACCGCCTCGACGGCGCCCGTGAACGAGTCGACGTACGGCAGGACCTCCTCCGCCAGGTCGGCGAGGAACGCGAACCGCAGGTCCCGGTCCCGGGGCTGGGGCACCACCAGGAGCCGCGGCTCCTCGGGATCGGTGCCGACCAGCGCCCCCAGCGGCGCGCCCGCCTCACCGGCCGTCGTCAGCGGCACGAGCACGAGCGGCCGCTCCGCGAGCCGCCGGTGCCGTACGGTCGCCAGCGGCTGCGCCCGGCCCGACTCGACGGCCTCCATCCGGGCCAGCATGGAGATCAGCGACATGCCGGGTCCCCCGTTCCGGTCAGGGACTCCCGGCCGGGGGTCCCGGCCGTCGACAGCGCCTCCTCGCGCAGCGCCCGCGCCCGGCGCAGCGCCGCCACCGCCGGGTCCCGCGGGTCGCCCTGCTCGCCGCGCGCCGCCGCGAGGACCGCGCCGACCGTCGTCAGGCCGCCGAGCTCGGCCCGTACCGAACGGCCCAGGGTCTCCACCGCGTCGGCCTCCCGGGCCCGGGACCGGCAGTGGAAGGCCAGCTCGCAGGCGGCCAGGCACTCCGGCGCGTACTGGTGGGGCACGCACTCCACGGACCGCGCGAGCTCCTCGGGCGAGCGCTCCACCACGTCGAAGCTGACGCCCTCGGGGAGGGCGCCCGCGATCTCGTCGATCCGGGTCAGCCGGTCCAGCTGGCGCCGGGTGACCGACCGCTGCTTGCGCACGTCGACGACCGAAGCCGTCGGCACGTTCGAGAAGTCCTTCGGGCAGACGAGGACCACCGAGTGCGCGACCCGCGCGCCCTCGGTGCGGGCCGCCACCCGTTCGAGCGCGAGCACGTAGACCGCGGCCTGCCGGGCCGCCGCGCCCACCTTCGCGGCGTCGGCGGAACCGTCGATCATCGGGAACGACTTGATCTCCACGACCGTCCACCCGCCGTCGGGGCGGACCACCACGGCGTCCGGCTCCAGGTACACCGGCGAGCCCGCCACCTCCAGGGCGAGCAGCGGATGGTCGAGCAGGGTCCAGCCGCCGGAACCGGTCGCCTCCCGCAGCGCCAGCGCCGTGCGGGCCGTCCGGCCCTCCGGTCCCGCCGCCGCCAGATCGGGCACGGAGACCCCGTCCGGCTCGTCGGCGCCGATCAGGCGCAGCAGCTCGCGGCCGCCGTCCGCCTTCACCTTCGCCTCGAAGGAGTTGCCGCGGACGATCGCGAACTGGGACTGGCCGAAGGGGGCCGGGGAGCCGAGCTTCGCGGCCAGGGCGGACTTGTCGACCCCGGCGCCGTCGAGCAGGGCCCGTCGCCGGCAGCCGGGGTTGGCGGCCAGCGCCGCGAGGGCCCGCGCGTCCAGCGGGCGCGGGACGACGGTCGGTCCGCGCAGCTCAGCGAGCAGCGTGCGTGTCGTCTGCGGCGGTAGGGACGGACCGCTGTCCGGGGATGCGCTCACCCGCGGAAGTCTCCCATCCGCCACTGACAACCGGGGGAGCTTCCGGTTCCCCGCGCCACCGCCCGGCGGCCCGGAGCAGGGAGGGGGCGAGGAGCAGCCCGGCGCCCATGACGGCCACCCCGGCGACCGCGTCGAGCAGGTAGTGATTGGCGGTCCCCATCACGACCAGCGCGGTGACCAGCGGATACGCGACGCCGAGGGCCTTCGTCAGCGGCGTCCGCCCGTACCGCCAGAGCATCACCCCGCACCACAGCGCCCATCCCACGTGCAGGCTGGGCATCGCCGCGTACTGGTTCGTCATCCCGCCGAGTCCGCGCGGCGCGCTGGCCTCGCCGCCCCACCAGCCGTACGCGCTGAAGTGCGCCATCGTGTCGGTGAAGCCGTACGCCGGGTCGAGCAGCCGGGGCGGGCAGGTCGGCAGCAGGGTGAAGCCGACCAGGCCGAGCAGGGTGGAGGCCATCAGCCAGGTGCGGGCGGCCCGGTAGTGCGCGGGGCGGCGCCGGAACAGCCACACGAGGATCGCCGGGGTCACCAGGTAGTGCAGGGAGGCGTACGCGAAGTCCGCCGGGATCCCCAGCGCCGGGACGTCCGTGAACAGCCGGTTCAGCGGGTGCTCGGCGTCGATCCCGAGCGCCTCCTCCGCCCTCAGGATCGCGAGCCCGTGCTCCACGGCCGTCGCCTCGTCGCCGCGCACGAGGAGCCGCCCGCCCGTGTACGCCGCGTAGACGACGGCCAGCAGCGACAGCTCGGCCCACCACCGTGGCTTGCGCATGGATCGGTCCCCCCCAACTGTGTCCGCCCCGGGGGAGGGACGCCGGACGCCGCCGGGGGGTTGCCCGGACGTCACCGCGAATTCGGTTGGGCGATGATGGGAGAGGCACGTCCCCGCACCGTGAACCCCTGGAGCGTCCTTCCCATGGCACCGCGCATCCTGCTCGCCCGGCACGGCCAGACCGAGTGGTCACTTCTCGGCCGGCACACCGGCAGGACCGACATCCCGCTGCTCGACGAGGGGCGGCGCGGCGCGAAGCTGCTCGGCGAGCGCCTGCACCGCGGGCCCTGGCAGGGGCTGCCCGGCGTGGAGATCCGCACCAGCCCGCTGGTGCGGGCCGCCGAGACCTGCGAGCTGGCCGGCTTCGGCGAGCGGGCCGAGCCGTGGGACGCGCTCATGGAGTGGGACTACGGGGCGTACGAGGGGATGACCCCACCCGAGATCCAGGCCGTCCAGCCCGGCTGGTTCATCTGGCGCGACGGCGTCCCCGAGGGCGAGACCCTCGCGCAGCTCTCGGACCGTGCCGACGAGATCGTGAACTGGGCCCGCTCGGCCGACCGGGACGTCCTGGTCTTCGCGCACGGCCACATCCTGCGCTCGATCGGGGCCCGCTGGCTCGGCGAGGACGTGTCGTTCGCGGCCCGCATCCGCCTCGACCCGACGAGCCTCTCGGTCCTCGGCTGGGCGTACGGCGACCCCGCGATCGAGCGATGGAACGACACCGGCCACCTGGAGTAGCCGGAGCCGGCGGCCCGCAGCGGGCCGCCGTACCGGACGGCCCGGACACCGGCACGGGGCCTCAGCGCGATCCGATGACCCGGTCGGTGTCGGCGAGCAGGCCGCGGATGCGGGCCGAGGCGATGCCTTCGAGGGAGTCTGCCACCCGCCTCGCCTCCACGGCGGCCTCGTCCGGGCGCCCGGCGTGCGCCAGGTCGTTGGCGAGGTGGGCGCGGTAGAGCGCGAGGTTCCGGGCGAAGTGCGGGTTCTGCAGGACCGTGGCCCGGTGGGCGTGGCGAGCCGCCCGGCCCCACTCGCCGAGCGCCGACCAGCACTGCGCCTCCAGCGCCTCCCGCTCCGGCTCGCCGAAGAAGGACATCCACTCGGGGTCGCCGTCGGCCGGGCCCCGGTCGAAGTGGCCGTGGGCGCGGCCGAGGGCCTGCTCGCAGGCCGAGCGGTCGCCGAGCCCGGCCCACGCGCCCGCCTCCCGCAGCGACAGCAGCGACAGCAGCCGGGCCGAGTCGAGCGGTTGGGCCGCCCGGAGCCCGGCCTGCGCCGCCCGTACCGCCTCGCGGTAGCGGCCGGTGTCCCGGGCCAGGAACGACGTGTTGCAGAAGGCGTGCGCCTCCAGGGCCGCGTTCCCCGCCACGCGCGCGGTGGCCAGCGCCTCGGCGTAGTGCGAGCGCGCGTCGTCGTGCCGGCCCGAGTCGTGGGCCAGCCAGCCGACCGAGAGGGAGAGCTCTCCCGCGCCCGCGTGCAGCCGGTCCTCGGTGGAGCGGCGGGTCATGGTGCCGGTGTCGAGCAGCGCGTACGCGGTGCGCAGCGGCTGGGCGGCGACCCTGTAGAGCCCGTCGGCGCCGTGCCGGTCGTCGAGCAGGCGGATCTGCCGTACGGCGTCCTCGACGGCCCGCACCTCGGTCTCGCCGATCCGGTGGGTGCCGCGGGGGGCGGGGATCGCGACGGCGGGGCCGCCGAGTCCCAGCGAGGCGGCCGCCAGGGTGGCGGAGCCGCTCGTCATGAATGCGCGACGCAGCACGTCGCTCTCCTCATCGTTCCGGGTGGTGATGGTGGCGGGAGGCGCTGCCCCGGCCGGGACGGCCTGCCGCCGGCCGCGCACCGTCTCCCGCGCGGAGAACCCCAGGTCGGCCAGGCCGAGTCCGGGGAACATGTGCAGGAAGACCCGCTCGTACGCGTAGTTGGGGCAGCGGATCTCGCCCGCCTCCACGCGCCCGATGTAGCGGGCGTCGCACGCGACCTGTTCGCCGATCTCCCGCGCCGCCCGGCGGACCACCGCCGCGAACTCCGCCGGCGAGTGCTGTCCGCGAAGCCGGCGGAAGGCGAGATTGGGAACTGCCCGTGACGTCGCCATGGCGAGCCCTCTCCTGGTGCTGCCGGGTGTCCGGCGGCAAGAACGTACCTGCTGTGACCGGATGCGTACGCTGAGTTTGGCTACAAATCGGATATCTCGCCTGCGATCTGCCATGAACTGCCATCCTTTGCGGCGGCATGGCGCCGTAGCCGTTGACGCGGACGGGCGTTGAACCGTAAAGGAGAGACGGCACGTGTCTCCTCAGGAGCGAGGAGGGGTCCCATGTCGGAGATCGGTTCGCAGTCGGCCACGCGGCACGCATCCGCCCCGGACGGCGACGCCTCCCAGCCCGCCGCCGAACCCTGGGACCTGGTCACCGTGCCGGTCCGGCAGGGCCTGGAGGCCGTCGACATCCTGCGGCGCGGCAGCGCCCCCGCCGTCGGCCCCGTCGTGCACGACGGGACCTGCGACACCCTGGGCTTCCTGGTGCCGCCCGGCACCGCCGCCGCCTGGGACATGCCGGGCAGCGCCTGTACGCGGACCTCGGGACGCGGCCTGCGCCTTCCCGAGCTGCCGGAGCTGCCCGAGCCCGCCGGTGACACGCCCCGGCCGGCCGGCTGGCTGCTGCCCCCGGGCGACACCGACCCCGTCACCGACCCGGTCGTCCTGCGCGAGGCGCTCGGCGAGGCGGCCCGGCTCATCGAGGCGGCCGACGGCTGCCGCTGACCGGCCCGCCCCCGGCCCCATCTCGGGCGGGTCCGTCCCGAGTGCGCCGATAATGGGGCCGTGGCCAGGAACAAGCAGCGTGACCGGGCGGCGGCGGCCGTCCCCGTCGTCGAGACCGTCGACGGCGGACTCGCCGAACTCATACCCGACCGGGAGCGCCCGCGAGGCTGGACGCTGCTCATCGACGGCGCCCCGCAGTCGCACGTCGACCTGGACGACCCGGCCCACCTCGCCTTCGAGTACCAGCGGCGCCTCGGGCACATCGCCGACCTCGCCGCCCCGCCGAACCGGCCGCTCCAGGTCGTGCACCTCGGCGGCGGCGCCTTCACCCTCGCCCGGTACGTCGCCGCGACCCGGCCCCGCTCCACGCAGCAGATCGTGGAGCTCGACGGGCCCCTGGTCCAGCTGGTCCGCCGGGAGCTGCCGCTCGACGCGGGAGCCCGCATCCGGGTCCGCTCGACCGACGCCCGGGCCGGCCTCGCGAAGGTCCAGGACGGCTGGGCCGACCTCGTCATCGCCGACGTGTTCAGCGGGGCCCGCACCCCGGCCCATCTGACCAGCACGGAGTTCCTCGCCGAGGTGCGGCGGGTGCTGCGGCCCGGCGGCTTCTACGCGGCGAACCTGGCGGACGGCCCGCCGCTGACCCATCTGCGCGGCCAGATCGCCACGGCCGCCGTCGTCTTCCCCGAGCTCGCGCTGACCGCCGACCCGACGGTCCTGCGCGGCCGCCGCTTCGGCAACGCGGTGCTGCTCGCCTCGGACACGCGGCTCCCGGTGGCCGAGCTGACCCGCCGGGTCGCCACCGATCCGCACCCGGGCCGGGTGGAGCACGGGCGGGCGCTCGCCGACTTCGCCGGGGGAGCGGTGCCGGTCACCGACGCGAGCGCCAAGCCCTCGCCCGTACCGCCGGCGTCCGTCTTCCGCTGAGCCGGCCGGGTCTCAGGTGGCCCGGTCCTCGATCTCGACGCGGGGCGCGCTGTCGTGCCAGAGGCAGAAGACCGACAGTTCGCGGCCGTCCTTGGTGAAGGTGACCCGGATCCACGTCGGCTGCTTCCACACCTGCATCTGCCAGCCGGAGGCGGGCGTCGCCGAGACCAGCTCGGCCGAGGTCTCCCCGAGGTCGAAGGTGACCCGGCCGCCGTCGACCGGATAGCTCTTCACCCCGGACCCGAAGTCGGAGCCGGCGCCCGGGGCGGACGTGGTGGGAACCGCCGCCGAGCTGGGCCGCGGGTCGCGGGGCGGGCGCGACGACGGGGTGGCGGCGGTCGTGCGGTTCGCGGTCGGGGTGGCCTTGGGGGCGGCCGGGGCGGAGGGCTCGGCCGACTCGGGGCCGCGGCTCGACGAGGCCAGCGGGTCGCTGCCGGAGGCGGCCGTTCCGACGCTGGCGCCGGCCGGCAGGGGCAGCGCGCGCGGGGGGTCGTAGACGGTGCCGGACAGCACGGTGTGCACTCCCCACCAGGACAGGGTGACCGCCGCGCCGGTGGCGAGCGACCAGGCCAGGGCGTGAACGAGTCCTCTTCGCACCGGGACATAGTGCACCACCCGGCCGGGGGCCGTACCGGGGGGTGGAGATTGCTCTCGGGTTCCCCCGAATGGCGTACGGTGCGCCCCATGGCAAGTGTGCTCGTGGTCGAGGACGACCAGTTCGTGCGCTCCGCCCTCATTCGGCAGCTGACCGAGGCCTCCCACACGGTACGGAGCGTCGGCACGGCCCTTGAGGCGCTGCGCGAGGTCGCCCATTTCCGCTTCGACGTCGTGATCCTGGACCTCGGTCTGCCCGATCTCGACGGGTCCGAGGCGCTCAAGATGCTGCGCGGGATCACCGACGTGCCGGTGATCATCGCGACGGCCCGGGACGACGAGGCGGAGATCGTGCGGCTCCTCCACGCCGGCGCGGACGACTACCTGGTGAAGCCCTTCTCGGTCGACCACCTGTCCGCCCGGATGGCGGCCGTCCTGCGCCGGGCGCGGTCCTCGGCGGGGGACCTCCCGCCGTCGCGGGCGATCCGGGTCGGCGGGCTCACCGTCGACCCGCTGCGCCGTCAGGCGGAGCTGGACGGGGCGCCGTTGGACCTGACCCGGCGCGAGTTCGACCTGCTGGCCTTCCTCGCGGGGCGGCCCGGTGTGGTCGTGCCGCGCAAGGAGCTGCTCGCCGAGGTGTGGCAGCAGTCGTACGGGGACGACCAGACCATCGACGTACATTTGTCATGGCTGCGGCGGAAACTGGGTGAAACGGCCGCCCGGCCCCGCTATCTGCACACCCTGCGCGGGGTGGGCGTGAAGCTGGAGCCGCCCCGGGAGCCGCAGCCGTGAGATGGGCGCTCGTCAAGGTGTCCCTGGCCGTCACCGTGATGGTCGTCGTCGCCTTCGCCGTACCCCTCGGGCTCGTCGTGAAGGAGATGGCCCGCGACCGGGCGTTCTCCAACGCCGAGCGGCGGGCCGCCGGGCTCGCCCCGGTCCTCGCGATCACCACCGACCGCGACGAGCTCGACAAGGCCGTCGCCACCACCGAGGACGGGTCCGTCGGACGGCTCGCCATCCACGTGCCCGCCGCGGAACCCGGCGGGACGCCCGTCGAGATCGGCACCCGGCGGGCCGACGCGGAGGAGCTCGACGCGACCCGCAGCCTCGGCCGGGCCTCCATCGCCGAGGTGCCGGGCGGCTTCGCGCTGCTCCAGCCCACCGCGCTCAGCAGCGGCCAGGTCGCCGTCGTCGAACTCTTCGTCCCCGAGGGCGAGGTGACCAACGGGGTCGCCACCGCCTGGCTGGTCCTGGCCGGGGTCGGCATCGCCCTGATCGTGGGCTCCGTCGCCGTCGCCGACCGCCTCGGCGTCCGCATGGTCCAGCCCGCCCAGCGGCTCGCGGGCGCCGCCCACGACCTGGGCGAGGGGCGGCTCGGCGCCCGGGTGCCCGAGGAGGGGCCGCCGGAGCTCAAGTCGGCGGCCGTCGCCTTCAACTCGATGGCCGACCAGGTCGTCCAGCTCCTCGCCAACGAACGCGAACTGGCCGCCGACCTCTCCCACCGGCTCCGCACCCCGCTGACCGTGCTCCGGCTCAACGCCGCCTCGCTCGGCTCGGGTCCGGCCGCCGAGCAGACCCGCGCCGCCGTCGAGCAGCTGGAGCGGGAGGTCGACATCATCATCCGCACCGCCCGGGAGGCGAAGCCGCAGACCCAGGCGACCGGGCCCGGCGCCGGCTGCGACGCCGCCGAAGTGGTCCGGGAGCGGATGGAGTTCTGGTCGGCGCTGGCCGAGGACGAGGGCCGCCGGGTACGGGTCGCGGGCGTCGAGCGCCCGGTCCGCATCCCGGTCGCCCGCCCCGAACTCGTCGCCGCGCTCGACGCCCTGCTCGGCAACGTCTTCCGCCACACCCCCGAGGCCACCGCCTTCTCCATCGACGTCCACAACGGCGACGACGCCGTCATCGTCCTGGTCTCCGACGCCGGTCCCGGCATCGCCGACCCGGCCGCCGCCCTGGCCCGCGGCAACAGCGGCGCCCGGGCCGGCTCCACGGGCCTCGGCCTCGACATCGTGCGGCGGATGGCCGAGGCCACCGGCGGCGACGTCCGCATCGGGCACTCGGTGCTCGGCGGCACCGAGGTCCGCGTCTGGATCGGCCTCGACGGCCGCCGCGGTGCCGAGGCCGGCCGGCGCGGACACCGCCCGGCCCGGCGCAGGCGCGGCGGAACGGGGACCCGGCGGGCCGTCGACGGCTGACCGGGACGGTGTTCCCGGCGCCGAACCTTTCCTGGTTCCGATGCCTTCCTTAAGCGGAGCGTAAGAATCCCAACCGGCGCCCCCGGAAGCCCTTTTGTCCGGTTTCCAGTCGCTAGCGTGCTGCCGCACCCCACCACCACCCCCGGCACGCAGAGGCAGGCACGCGATGGGTACGAGTTCGCACCGGCGCAGGGCGACCACCAGGACCAAGGTCGTCGGCGCGGCCGTCGCGGCGGCCGTCGTCGGCGGCGCCGTCCTCGCCCTCACCGGCACCGCCCAGGCCGCGGCCGTCGGCGCCGCGTACACCAGGACCAGCTCCTGGACCGGCGGCTACACCGGCCAGTACGTCATCACCAACGAGACGTCCGCCGTCCGGACCGGCTGGACCCTGGAGTTCGACCTCCCGGCCGGCACGACCATCGGCTCCCTCTGGAACGGCGAGCACACCGTCTCCGGCCGGCACGTCACCGTGACGCCCGCGAGCTGGAACCGGCAGCTGGCGCCCGGCCAGTCCGTCACCGTCGGCTTCGTCACGGCCGCCGCGGGCGAGGCCGGCGACCCGGCGAACTGCCTCATCGACAAGGCCGCCTGCTCGGCCGGCGGCCCCGCCCCCACCCCCAGCGGCCGCCCCACCGAGCAGCCCACCGCGACCGCCACCCCCTCGGCGACCGCCACCGTGAAGCCCACGCCGACCGCCACCGCGAGCCCGAAGCCCACCGCGACCGCCACGGCGACCCCCACCCCCACGCCCACCGCGACCTCGACGGGGGCACCCGCCGGAGCCGCGAAGTACGCCCCGTACGTCGACACCTCGCTCTACCCGGCGTACGACCTGCTCGCGACCGCCGACGCCACCGGCGTGAAGGAGTTCAACCTCGCCTTCATCACCTCCGGCGGCGCCTGCGCCCCGCTGTGGGGCGGGGTCACGGACCTGGCGAACGACAAGGTCGCGGCCCAGATCGGCGCCCTGCGCGCCAAGGGCGGTGACGTCCGCGTCTCCTTCGGCGGCGCCGCCGGCCACGAGCTGGCCCTGAACTGCTCGACCTCCTCGGCGCTCGCCGCCGCGTACGGCAAGGTCGTCGACCAGTACAAGCTGACCAAGGTCGACTTCGACATCGAGGGCGCGGCCCTGCCGGACACCGCCGCCAACACCCGCCGCTCCCAGGCGATAGCCCAGCTCCAGAAGACGCACCCGGGTCTGAACGTGTCCTTCACGCTGCCGGTCATGCCCGAGGGCCTGACCCAGCCGGGCGTGGACCTGCTCGCCGACGCGAAGCGCAACGGCGTCCGCGTCGACGCCGTCAACATCATGGCGATGGACTACGGGCCGGCGTACAGCGCCGACATGGGCACGTACGCGATCCAGGCCGCGACGGCGACCCAGGCCCAGGTCAAGGGCGTCCTCGGGCTCTCCGACGCGGCCGCCTGGAAGGCCGTCGCCGTCACCCCGATGATCGGCGTCAACGACGTCGCCAGCGAGGTCTTCAAGGTCGACGACGCCACCCAGCTCGTCGACTTCGCGAAGTCCAAGGGCATCGGCTGGCTCTCGATGTGGTCCTCCACCCGCGACAAGCAGTGCGCGGCCGGCGCCGTGAACTACGCCGACGCCACCTGCTCGTCGATCCTCCAGCAGCCCCTGGCCTTCACCAAGGCCTTCGCCGCGTACAAGTAGCCCCCTCACCCCTCCCGAGCCCCCACACCCCCACACCCCCCCACACCGCGCGCCCCGGTCGGAGCCACCCCACCCCCGACCGGGGCGCGCACCCCTTCCCGCCCTCCGCTAGGGCCTGGCCTTCCACTCCTCGGCGTAGTCGTGGAAGATCGCCCGCAGGTGGTGGCCGATCTTCAGGTAGTCGAGGTCGTCCAGGTTGGCGAGCGAGACGCGCACCGACCACTCGGGGCCGTCGAAACCGCCGCCGTTGAGGAGGACGACGCCGGTCTGCTCGGCCAGGCGGAACAGCGGGTCGACGGGCTCGTAGCTCTTCTCCAGGAAGTCCGCGAAGTCCTTCCCGTGCACCCGCTCGGCCTCCGCGAGCAGGTCGAGCTCGATGTAGTACGCGGCCCGCTCCGGGTCGTCGGCGATCTTCATCCGGGCGCCTTCGAGGAGCAGGCCGAGGCGCCGGCGCACGATCTCCCGGATCTTCTCCTTGTAGGCCCGGCCCTCCTCCAGCATGGCGAAGAGGGAGAAGAGCGACATCATCACCTGCTGGGGCAGTGAGAGCCCGGCGGTGTGGTGGAGGGCGACCTGCCGGGAGTCGGCCACCAGGCGGTCGATGAACCGGATCTTCTCCGGCTCCAGGCTGAGGGACCCGTACCGCCTGTTCAGCCGGTCCTTCTCGGTCTGCGGCAGGTCCGCGATCATCCCGTCGACCACGTTGTCGTCGTGGAGGCCGATGACGCCGAGCCGGTGGCCGGTGCAGCCGAAGTGCTTGGAGTACGAGTACACCAGCAGCGTGTTGCGCGGCAGGTCGGCGGCGAGCGAGCGGAAACCCTCCACGAAGGTGCCGTAGACGTCGTCCGTGACGATCAGCAGGTTCGGGTTCGGGCCGGCGACGATGTCCTTGATCTGGTCGGTGACCCGGCGGCTGAGCGCGAGCGACGGCGGGTTGGACGGGTTGACGACGCAGACCAGCCTCACCGACGGGTCGGCCAGCTTGGCGACCTCCTCGGTCGGGTAGCGCCACTCGCGCACGCCCGTCTCCGCGAAGAGGCTCGCGTGGACGGTGACGACGTCGAACGCGTACGTGTCGAGCTCGGGGATCTCGATGTACGGGGTGAAGACCGGCACCATCAGGGCGATCCTGTCGCCCTTCCTCAGGACTCCGTTCTTGACCAGGGAGTCGAAGACGTAGCACATGGCGGCCGTGCCGCCCTCGGTCGCGAAGAGCGACAGCGGGCCGGCGGGCGGGCGCTTGTCGAACAACTCGTCGTGGACGTAGCCGCGCACGATCTGCTCGGTGTGGGCCAGGATCCGGTCCGGCACGGGGTAGTTGTCGCCGATCGAGCTGTCGGTCAGCTCGTGCACGAAGGCGTCCTTGTCGAAGCCGAAGCGTCGGATCGCGTACTCGACGCAGTCCCGCAGGAGTTCGATGCCGGGCAGGTCCGGGTGCCGCCGCACGAAGGCGTCGAAGCGGGCGCCGGAGCCGGCGAGCTCGGGCATGCCGCCGAGGTCGTCCGCAGTCCACACCCGGCGCGACTCGGAGAGCGCGAAGTGGCCGAGCGTGAAGAACGCCTCGCGGGGGCCGGTGGCGATCCAGTTCGGGTTGCCGCGGCCCGCGTTGAGCATCTGCGTCTGCGACTTCCCCTTCTGACCGGGCCTGTCGGCCTGCGCGGCCTGCGCGATCCGGATGAACCTGTCCTTCAGCTCGAACGGTGAGAGCTGCGCGAAGGACTGGATCTCCTGGCGGGTGAACGTGGTCTTGGGCACGGCGGGTCCTTGGTGAGCCGGTTCGGGGTGGTCGCGCGGAACTTCCGTCCACCCTCACGCGACCCAAGGCGGACGAAACGTGAAGATCACGGACACAAGGGGGAAGTTAACAGGGCGCGCCGACCGTGGTGGACCATTGCCGCGCCGTACGAGTGAACGATTTCGGACCGGTCCGATCGGAGGCGTGCGCGCAGCTCAGCCCTTCACCGCGCCCCGCATCACCCCGCCCACGATGTGCCGCCCGAACAACGCGAGGACCACGAGCAGCGGCAGCGTCCCCAGCAGCGCCCCCGCCATCACCACCGACTGGTCGGGGACCGCCCCGCGCCCCAGGCCCGTGAGCGCCACCTGCACCGTCGGGTTCCCGGTCTGCGTCAGCGCGAGCACCGGCCAGAAGAAGTCGTTCCAGGCCGCCACGAACGACAGCATCCCGAGCACCGCCATCGCCGGGCGCGCCGCCGGCAGCACCACGTGCCACACCGTCCGGACCGTTCCCGCGCCGTCCATCCGCGCCGCCTCCAGGAGCTCCGACGGCAGGGCCCGCAGCAGGTGCTGGCGCATGAAGAAGACGCCGAAGGCCGACACGAGCGACGGCAGGACCACCGCCTGGAGCTCGTCCGTCCAGCGGAGCCGCGCGATGAGCAGGTAGAGCGGGACCACCCCCAGCTGGGGCGGGATCAGCATCGTGGCGCCCACGAGCAGGAGCAGCGTGCCCCGGAGGCGGAACCGCAGCTTGGCGAAGGCGAAACCGGCGAGGGTGGAGAACAGCACGGTGCCGGCCGCGACCGCCCCGGCCACCACGGCGGTGTTCGCCAGCGCCTCGCCGAGCCGGGCGTCGGTCCAGGCGATCTCCACGTTCCGCGGCAGGTTCCGACCGAACCGGAAGGGCGGCGGGGTGGCCGCGAGCCGGGTGTTGGTCCGCGAGGCCGCGACCGCCGTCCACACCAGCGGGAAGAGGGAGACGGCCGTGAACAGCGCGAGGAGGGTGTACGTACCCCAGCCGGCCCGCACCGTCCTCATCGCGACCACCCCCGGCGCACGGACCCCCGGCGACCGGAACCCCGGCGCACGGACTCCCGATGACCGGACCCCCGGCGCACGGCCCCCCGTCGACCGGACTCCCGGCGCGCGAGGCCCGCCCGCAGCAGCCGGACCGCGCCGAACAGTACGACCAGGACGAGCAGCATGGTCCAGGCGATGGCGGCGGCCCGCCCCAGATGGAGGTTCACCCAGCCCTGCTCGTACAGGTAGAGGCCCAGCGTCTGGAACTGGTGGTCCGCGCCGCCCGTCGCCCCGCCCCCGCTGCCGAACAGCAGCGGCTCGCCGAAGAGCTGCATCGCGCCGATCGTCGACACCAGCACCGTGAAGGCGAGCGCCGGCCGCAGCCCCGGCAGCGTCACGTGCAGGAACTGGCGCAGGCGCGAGGCCCCGTCCAGCGACGCCGCCTCGTACAGCTCGGGCGGGACCGTCTGCATCGCCGCCAGGTAGATCAGCGCGTTGTAGCCGGTCCAGCGCCAGATCACGATCGACGCCACCGCGAACTTCGACGCCCACGGGCCGTTCTGCCAGTCGACCGGGTCGAGACCGACCAGCCCGAGCGCCCAGTTGGCCATCCCGTGGTCCCGGCCGAAGAACAGCGCGAACACCAGGGTCGCCGCCGCCACCGACGTCGCGTACGGGGCGAGCGCCACCACCCGGAACACGCCCCGGCCCCGCAACCGCACGTCGAGCAGGTGCGCCACGCCGAGCGCGAGCAGCAGCTGGGGGACGGTGGCGAGGACCCCGATGGTCACCGTGTTCGCCAGCGCGTTCCAGAAGAACTCGTCGCCGGCCAGGCGCGCGTAGTTGTGCAGCCCCGCCCACTCCCGCTCGTCCGGCGCGGTCAGCTCCATCCGGTACAGCGACGCCCAGGCGGTGGCGGCCAGCGGGAACACCCCGAAGGCGGCGAAGAACACGAAGAACGGAGCGACGAGCACGTACGGGGTCCACCGCGATCCCGTCCGCGTGCGCCGGGGCGCGGAACGGCGCTGCGGACGGCGGGCTCCGGCGGCCCGGCCGTGCGGGCCGGGCCCGTGCGCGGAGCCCGCCGCGGTCCTCGTCACCGGCATCCCGCTCACCGGTCCAGCGCGTTGTCGATCGCCTTCATCGCCGCCCGCCACGCGGAATCGGGCGACCGGCCCGTCTGGTCGACCTGGAGCATCCCGACGTCGGCCAGCGCCTGCCAGACCAGGGCGTCCTTCGGGCCGATGGGGGCCCGGGGGACGCCCAGCGCGGCTCCGGCGAAGATCGCGCCGACCGGGGCGTCGCCGAAGTACGGGTGGCGGGCGTCCGCGACGGCCGGGAGGGTGTACGCGGCCGAGGCGCTCGGGAAGCTGCCGCGCCGTGCGAAGAGCGTCGCCTGCTGGGCGGGTGCGGTCAGCCAGGCGGCGAGCCGGGCCGCCTCGGCGCGCTGCCGCCCGGCGGACGGCACGACGAGGAAGGAGCCGCCCCAGCTGCCCGGCCGGGGTGCCGGGGCGACGTCCCACCGGCCGCGCCCGGCCGGGCCCGCCTTGTCCTCGATGTAGCCGAGCATCCAGGCGGGGCAGGCGATGGTGGCGAACGCCCCGTTGGCGAAGGCCTGGTCCCAGCCGGGGGTGAACTGCTGGAGCCGAGCGGTCAGTCCCTGCCGGGCGAACGCGGCGGCGAGGTTCCAGGCCGCGCGTACGGCGGGGTTCTCCGCCACGATCAGTTCGCCCCGCTCGTCGTAGAAGCGCGGGGACACCCCGCCGGTGACCGCCGCGAGGACCCCGGACGCGGAGTCGGTGAAGGCCGTGCCCTCCGGCGCCCGCTCGCGGTAGCGGACGCCCGCCGCCAGGTACTTGCGCCAGTCCCCGGCCCACAGCCGCCCGACCGCGCCCCGCTCGGTGGGCAGTCCGGCCCGGGCGAAGAGGTCCTTGCGGTAGCAGACGGCCTGCGGCCCGATGTCGGTGCCGAGCGCGAGGGTGCGGCCGTCGCGGGTGGTGCCCTGCGCCCACTTCCACGGCAGGAACGCCCGCCGGTCGACGCCGGGGGCGGTGCCCAGCTCGTCGAGCCGGTCCGCCTGGGTGTCGAGGACCTCGGCGATGTTGCCGACCTCGACGGCCTGGACGTCGGCGAGGCCGGAGCCCGCGGTGAGATGGGTGAGCAGCTGCGGGTAGTAGACGTCGTTGCGGGTGAGCGAGGTCTGCCGGACGGCGACGTCGGGGCGGAGCCGCATGTACGCGTCGTAGAGGCCGGCCTCCTGGAAGCCGAAGGTGCCGAACACGCCGACGGTGAGGGTGACCGGCCGCCCGCGGCCGTCGACCGGGCCGCGGGCGCCCGCCGGGCGCGGTTCGGCGGGGTCGGTCGCGCAGCCGGCGGAGGGCGCCAGGCCGAGCAGGAGGGCGAGGGCGAGTCCGTACGCCCCGCCGCGCGTCCGCTTCCGGTCCCGGATCCGTCTCCACCCCATGGCGCCCGACCGTAGTGCGGCGCCTTCCGCGCGGCCGGGGGCAGCTCGCCGGGAAGGCGTAACTCGCCGCTCCCGCTCACCCGTTCGGCCGACGGTCGTCGAACGTCTTCGACGACGTACGGACCTTGACCGTGTTCTGACGGCGACTCAATAGTGGGAGCGCTCCCATTCAATCTTCGACAGGACACCCATGCGCAGAACACGCCACCTCCTGGCAGGGCTCGCCCTCACCGCCGGCCTCCTCACAGCGGCCGCACCCGGCGTCACAGCGGCACCGGCACCCCTCGAAACGGCCACCACGAACACCTCGTACCACTGGAAGAACGTCCGGATCGACGGCGGCGGCTTCGTCCCCGGCATCGTCTTCAACCGGACCGAGAAGAACCTCGTCTACGCCCGCACCGACATCGGCGGCGCCTACCGCTGGAACCAGTCCACCGCCACCTGGACCCCGCTCCTCGACTCCGTCGACTGGGACCACTGGGGCCACACCGGCGTCGTCGGCCTCGCCTCCGACGGCGTCGACCCGAACCGGGTGTACGCGGCCGTCGGCACCTACACCAACGACTGGGACCCCGGCAACGGCGCCGTCCTCCGCTCCGCCGACCGCGGCGCCACCTGGCAGCGCGCCGACCTCCCCTTCAAGCTCGGCGGCAACATGCCGGGCCGCGGCATGGGCGAACGCCTCGCGATCGACCCGCACAAGAACAGCGTCCTCTACCTCGGCACGCCCAGCGGCAACGGCCTCTGGCGCTCCACCGACTCCGGCGCCACCTGGGCGAAGGTCACCTCCTTCACCAACCCGGGGAGCTACCGGCAGGACCCGACCGACACCAGCGGCTACAACTCCGACCAGCAGGGCGTCGTCTGGGTCGCCTTCGACGAGTCCACCGGCACCGCCGGCACCGCCACCCGCACGATCTACGCCGGCGTCGGCGACAAGGACAACGCCGTCTACCGCTCCACCGACGCCGGCGCCACCTGGACCCGCCTCCCCGGCCAGCCCACCGGGTACCTCGCCCACAAGGGCGTCCTCGACGCGGCGAACGGCCACCTCTACCTCGCGTACAGCGACAAGGCGGGCCCGTACGACGGCGGCAAGGGCCAGGTCTGGCGGTACGCCACCGCCACCGGCGAGTGGAAGGACATCAGCCCCGCCGCCGAGGCCGACACCTCCTACGGCTTCAGCGGCCTCACCGTCGACCGGCAGCACCCCGGCACCGTCATGGTCTCCGGCTACAGCTCCTGGTACCCCGACACCCAGATCTTCCGCTCCACCGACAGCGGCGCCACCTGGACCAGGGCCTGGGACTACACCTCGTACCCGAACCGCGCCAACCGCTACGCCCTGGACGTCTCCTCCTCGCCCTGGCTGACCTGGGGCGCCAGCCCCGCCCCGCCCGAGCAGTCGCCGAAGCTCGGATGGATGACCGAGGCCCTGGAGATCGACCCCTTCGACTCGAACCGCATGATGTACGGCACCGGCGCCACGCTCTACGGCACCACCGACCTCGGCAAGTGGGACACCGGGGCCACCTTCACCATCAAGCCCATGGTCCAGGGCCTGGAGGAGACCGCCGTCCTCGACCTGGCCTCGCCGCCCTCCGGCGCCCCGCTCCTCAGCGCCCTCGGCGACATCGGCGGCTTCCGGCACACGGACCTCGCCAAGGTCCCCTCGATGATGTTCACCGGTCCCGACTTCACCTCCACCACCAGCGTCGACTTCGCCGAGGCCGCGCCGGACACGGTCGTACGGGCCGGCCACCTCGACGGCGGACCCCGCGTCGCCTTCTCCACCGACAACGGCACCACCTGGCGCGGGGGACAGGAGCCCCCGGGCGTCACCGGCGGCGGCACGGTCGCCGCGTCCGCCGACGGCACCCGGTTCGTCTGGAGCCCGGACGGCACCGGCGTCCACACCGGCACCGGGGGCGCCTGGACCGCCTCCACCGGCATCCCGGCCGGCGCGACCGTCGAGTCCGACCGCGTCGACCCGCTGACCTTCTACGGCTTCAAGGCCGGCACCTTCTACGTCAGCACCGACGGCGGCGCGACCTTCACCGCCGAGGCCACCGGGCTCCCCGCCACGGGCCCCGCCCGCTTCAAGGCCGTCCCCGGCCGGAAGGGCGACATCTGGCTCGCCGGCGGATCCACCGGCTCGACGTACGGCCTCTGGCACTCCACCGACGGCGGCACCGCCTTCACCCGGGTCACCGGCGTCGACCAGGCCGACACCGTCGGCTTCGGCAAGGCCGCCCCGGGAGCCGCCTACCCCGCCCTCTACAGCAGCGCGAAGATCGGCGGCGTCCGCGGGATCTTCCGCTCCACCGACGCCGGCGCGAGCTGGGTCCGCGTCAACGACGACGCCCACCAGTGGGGCTGGACCGGCGGCGCGATCACCGGCGACCCCCGGGTCTACGGCCGCGTGTACGTGTCCACCAACGGGCGCGGCATCCTCTACGGCGACACCACCGAGACCGGCGGCGGAGACGGCGGCGGAACCGACCCCGGCACCCCGCCCACCGGCGCCTGCAAGGTCGCCTACAAGGTCACCAACCAGTGGCAGGGCGGCTTCCAGGCCGACGTCACCCTGACCAACACCTCCACCACCGCCTGGACCGGCTGGCAGCTCGGCTGGGACTACCCCGCGGGCCAGCGGATCGGCGGGATGTGGAACGCCACCCCGACCCAGGCCGGCACCGCCGTCACCGCCCGGAACGCCGGCTGGAACGGCTCCGTCGCCGTCGGCTCCTCCGCGTCCTTCGGCTTCACCGGCAGCTGGACCGGCACCAACCCCGTACCCGCCGCCTTCCTGCTCGGAGGTACGACGTGCTCCGTCGCCTGATCGCCGCGACGGCCCTGCTGGCCGCCGCCCTCACCGCCCTGCCCGCGACCACCGCCTCCGCCGCCGACACCCCGCTGCGGGACCTCGCCGCGGCCCGCGGCGTCTACCTCGGCACCGCCGTCACCTCCGGAAGGCTCACCGGCGGGTACGCGGACGTCGCGGGGGCCCAGTTCGGCTCGGTCACCCCCGGCAACGAGATGAAGTGGGGCTCCGTCGAACCCACCCGGGGCACCTTCGACTGGACCGGCGCCGACCGTGTCGTCGCCTTCGCCGAGGCCCACGGCCAGCGGGTGCGCGGCCACACCCTCGTCTGGCACAGCCAGCTGCCGTCCTGGGTCACCGACGGCACCTGGACCGCCGACCGGCTCCGCACCCTCATGACCGACCACGTCACCGCCGAGGCGAGCCGCTACAAGGGCCGCGTCGACCACTGGGACGTCGTCAACGAACCCCTGAACGACGACGGCACCCTCCGCCGGTCGGTCTTCGGCGCCACCCTCGGCGAGTCCTACATCGCCGACGCCTTCCGCGCCGCCCGGGCCGCGGACCCGGCCGCGAAGCTGTACCTCAACGACTACTCCACCGACGCCGTCGGTGCGAAGAGCGACGGCATGTACGCCCTGGTCAAGAGGCTCCTCGCACAGGGCGTCCCGATCGACGGCGTCGGCTTCCAGGCCCACCTCGTCCTCGGCCGGGTCCCCGACTCCCTGGAGACCAACCTGCGCCGCTTCGCCGACCTGGGCGTCGACGTGGCGATCACCGAGCTGGACATCCGCATGACCCTGCCGGCGACCGACGCGCAGCTCGACCGGCAGAAGGCCGACTACGCAGCCGTCGTCCGCTCCTGCCTCGCCGTCACCCGCTGCGCGGGGGTCACCGTCTGGGGCTTCACCGACTCCGACTCCTGGATCCCGGACTTCTTCCCCGGCCAGGGCGCCGCGACCCCGTACGACGAGAACCTCGCCCCCAAGCCCGCGTACGCCGGGATCGCCGGAGCCCTCGCCCCGGTCACCCCGCCGAACCCCGGTGTGTGCTCCGTCACCTACGCGGTCACCAGCCAGTGGACGGGCGGCTTCACGGCCCAGGTCACCGTCCGCAACACCGGCACGGCCCCGCTGAACGGCTGGACCGTCCGCTGGACCCAGCCCGCCGAGCAGCGGGTCACCCAGGCCTGGAACGCCACGGTCGCCCAGACCGGCGCGGAGGTGACGGCCACCCACCTCTCCTCCAACGCGACGATCGCCCCGGGCGGCTCGACCGCCTTCGGCTTCAACGGCGCCTGGACGGGCACCAACCCGGCCCCGGCGTCCCTCACCTGCGCGTAAGGCGTACGAAAACGACTCAGGCCCCGGTTCTTCCGAACCGGGGCCTGAGCCTTCAGGGTGAGTAACGGGACTCGAACCCGCGACATCCTGGACCACAACCAGGTGCTCTACCAGCTGAGCTATACCCACCATGACCGGCGGTTTTCCCGAAGGTTTCCCTGACCGGCCGAGAAGAAGTCTACAGGGTCCCGGAGGGTGCTCGCGCCCGCGTTTTCCCGAGGGGGTTCCGAGGGCGCGAGCGGGCGGTCATTCGGCGGGCAGGACGTGGCGGGCCGCGATCTGCTTCGCGGTCTCCGAGTCGGGTCCGGGCTGCGGGACGAAGACCGCCTCGCGGTAGTAGCGCAGCTCGGCGATGGACTCGCGGATGTCGGCGAGCGCCCGGTGGTTGCCGTTCTTCTCCGGACTGTTGAAGTACGCCCTCGGGTACCAGCGGCGGGCCAGCTCCTTGACCGAGGACACATCGACGATCCGGTAGTGCAGGTGGCCTTCGAGGGCCGGCATGTCCCGGGCGAGGAAGCCGCGGTCCGTGGAGACCGAGTTCCCGCACAGCGGCGCCTTGCCCGGCTCCTTGACGTGCTCGCGGATGTACGCGAGCACCTGGGCCTCGGCGTCGGCGAGCGTGGTCCCCTCGGCGAGCGCGTCGAGCAGTCCCGAGGACGTGTGCATCCGGCGCACGATCTCGGGCATGGTCTCCAGGGCCGCGTCCGGCGGGCGGATCACGATGTCCACCCCTTCGCCGAGCACGTTCAGTTCCGAGTCGGTGACCAGTGCGGCCACCTCGATGAGTGCGTCGTCCGTCAGCGAGAGCCCGGTCATCTCGCAGTCGATCCACACCATGCGATCGTTCATGTGTCCACCTTAGGGGGTGTCGTGCCGATCGGGCCGGGCTCGGGGCAGGCCGACGGGCGCCCGGGGTAGGTGTCCCCGGGCGCCCGTAGGTCCCTGCGGTGCGCGGCTTGTGGCCGTGCGGATCGTGGTTACGGCGCGCTGCGCTGGCCCGGCAGCGAGGCGCGGCCGGGGGCGTAGGCGTCGGACTGCGGCTTGCCCGGGTCGAGCGACGGGCGTCGGATGCCCGCCGGGACCTGGGCGGGCACGATCGGGTCGAGCACGACCGTGCCGGCCTCGCCCTGCGGCCGCCGGGCGCGGTACGCCGCCCGGTAGGCGGCCGGCGAGGAGCCGAGCTGCCGCCGGAAGTGGCCGCGCAGCGCCACCGGGGAGCGGAAGCCGCACCTGCCCGCGACCTCGTCGACCGAGTAGTCGGAGGTCTCGAGCAGCCGCTGCGCCTGGAGCACCCGCTGGGTGATCAGCCACTGGAGGGGGGCCGAGCCCGTCAGCGAGCGGAACCGGCGGTCGAAGGTCCGCCGTGACATGTACGCGCGAGCGGCGAGCGTCTCCACGTCGAACTGCTCGTGGAGGTGCTCCAGCGCCCAGGCGACGACCTCGGCCAGCGGGTCGGCGCCGATCTCCTCGGGTAAAGACCTGTCGAGGTAGCGCTCCTGGCCGCCGCTGCGCCGCGGCGGGACGACCAGCCGGCGCGCCAGCGCGCCCGCGGCCTCGGTGCCGTGGTCGGTCCGCACGATGTGCAGACACAGATCGATTCCGGCCGCGGTGCCGGCGGAGGTCAGCACGTCCCCGTCGTCGACGAAGAGCTCCCGCGGGTCCACGTGGACCGACGGGTAGCGCTTGGCGAGCGTCGGCGCGTACATCCAGTGCGTGGTCGCCGGGCGGCCGTCGAGCAGGCCGGCCGCGGCGAGGACGAACGCTCCGGTGCAGAGGCCGACGATCCTGGCCCCCTCCTCGTGTGCGCGGCGCAGCGCTTCGAGTGCCTCCGGCGGCGGTGGCGAGGTGATCGACCGCCAGGCCGGGACGACGACGGTCCCCGCGCGGCTGATCGCCTCCAGGCCGTACGGCGCGGTGAGTTCGAGGCCGCCGGTGGTCCGGAGCGGTCCCTCCTCACCGGCGCAGACGAGCAGCCGGTATCGGGGCACTCCGGCGTCCTGCCGGTCGATGCCGAACACGGAGAGCGGGATGGAGCTCTCGAAGATGGGGCCGCCGCTGAACAGCAGCACCGCGACGACTTCGCGACGGCGGCGCCCGGACAGCTTCCGTGCGACCTCCGGTGCGGCGGAGTCCTGGCTCATGACGCTAAGCCCCCCTCGGTGTTCGCGTCTCCCTGGTCGTGTCGCTCCTGCACGTTTCCCCTCGGTTTTGCACGAGACCCCAGTCTTCGGTACCCATGATCGAATCTACTGTGTCCCGTGGCACCGGCGTGACAAGTTCTCCATCCGGTGGATTGTCGACAAGGCAACTTGGCGTGAAGCGATCGATCGCGAACTCTCCCCTCCGGACGGCGAGTGGAAGCGGGCGCGACCGTGAATGACCCCGTACATGGGGGGTGCGGGGCCTGGGAACCGGGCTTTTGCCGGTGCCCTTAGCGGGGTTGGCCAATCGTTCCGCCAAGGACTCGCCGACGCGTGGAACTTGGCTGAAAACATATGGGTTCGGGTGTACGAACCTGTCAACTCGAAGGGGTGCGGGGGTGGCTAGGCGCCCCGCTCAGGCCTGATCGCGACGCCCGCCGCGGCCGCTCCCGGTGCGCAGTCCGCGCTCCGAGTGGCGCAGCAGCACCCGGCAGGCCGCCGTCACCGAGACGAGCCCGAGCGCCGCCCCGGCGGCCCCGCCGAGCGAGGTGCCGTAGACGACGAGCACCACCGGGACCAGGACGCAGCAGAAGACCGCCCAGCGGACGACGTCGTCGGCCGGGCCCCTCGCTCCCCCTCCCGCGCCCGCCGCCGCTCCCGGGTCCGGCTCCGCGGCGGCGGTGGCGGTCGGTGCGGGAGCGGGTGCCCGGCGGCGGCCGCGGGGGGCGCCGAGGGCGGGGGAGGAGGGGACGGCGGAGGTCTGGCCGGCGGCGGTCGATGGTGCGGGCACGGGCGGTCTCCCTGCGACGGTGGGCTGGACCTGTGGCAACGAGGAACGGAACGTTCCGGTCACTCTGGGCAACGTCCGTTTGGCCCCCGTACGGACGCCTGTAGGGCACAACCGGCATTGCCAGATCGCGAGCCGCTCGTGCATGCTCCCTGGAGCGCCGCCCGCGGGCGGCGGGCACGCCGGGCGTGACATGGCGGGCTCTGGGCAGGAGAGGAGTGGCGCCGTACCCTTGGGGGTATGGGGTTGGGAAGATGATTCCCGGACACAGCTCCGCCGTCACCCGTCGTTCGTCCCCTCTTTTCCCCGTCCCTTCGCACGAGGACCCTCTTCGCCGAGACACCGATGGCCGGTCACGAATTCCCCGAACCCGCGGACCGCAAGCGCGTCGCCGATTCCACGGTCGACCCCCTCGCGGTAGAACAGCCACGTCACGCCTGCGACCCGGCCTTCCGGCACGGGGTCGTCGTCGGCTTCGACGGCTCCACGTCCAGTGAGCGAGCCCTCGCGTACGCCATCGGCATGGCCAGGCGCTCCGGATCGGGCCTGATCATCGTGCACGTGGCCAACCGGCTGCCCACCACGGTGTGGGCCGGCTGCGAGCCGCCCGTCTTCGTCGACGTGCCCGACCACCGCACCGAGGTCCTCGGTCTGGAGCTGGCCTGCGCCGAGCACCTCTCCGAGGTGCCGTGGATCCTCGTCGAGCGCGGCGGGGACATCTGCCACGAGCTGGAGGAGGTCGGCCGCGAGTACTCGGCCGACGCCATCGTGGTCGGTTCCACGCACGGGATCGTCGGGCGGATCTTCGGCTCGGTGGCCGGCCGCCTCGCGCGCCGCGCCCAGCGGCCCGTCATCGTCATCCCGTAAATCCTCTGCGTCACCCTTCCGGGGGACTTCTTCGACCCCGTCGAGCCCCCGCGCGACCGCCCGGTCCGGCTTCTTCCCTCACGGTGTGTCAGGTCTCTTCTTCAACTGCCGTCATCCGGCCATAAATTCGGCCTTCCTCAGGTGAATTGTGCGCTTGTGAAGGGTACATAAAGGTCACCGGATCACGCAGCTCACGCAGCACGACTGCACACCTGAAGGGAGCCCGCCGTGAACAACGAAGTCGCCGCGGGAAACACCGCCTCCACTCTCGGACACCTCGCACTCGGACTGACCCTGCTGGCCTTCGGCCTGGGCGGCACGGGGGTCATCGACAACGTCGCGGCAGCGGATGCCGCAGGCCTCGCCACCTGGGTCGGCGGGGTCACGCTCTTCCTCGTCGGCCTGCTCGCGCTCAGGGCGGGCGACAAGGGAGAGGGCACGGCGTACGCGGCGCTCGGCGCCTTCTGGTTCACCTGGGGGACCGGCGTCGGCGGCACCGGCTCGGCCGACGCGGCGGGCCTGTTCCTCCTCCTGTGGGCGCTCCTCGCGCTCACGCTGACCATGGCCTCCTCGGGCAGCGGACTCTTCGGACAGGGCGTGTACGGGCTGCTGTTCGTCGCGCTGCTGCTCCTCGGCGTCGGCGCCCTCGTCGACAACGGCGGCCTCGGGAAGGCGGGCGGCTGGGTCGCGGCCGTCGCCGGCCTCGTCGCCTGGTACGGCGCCACGGCGGCGGTGGCGGGCTGGCCGACGTCCCTCCGGCGCGCGGCGAGCGCTCCGGCCGCCGGCTGACCCACCCCGCTCCACCGCGCAAAAGGACAGCGGTCCCCGTGCACCTGGGTGTGCACGGGGACCGCTGCGTGTCAGGCCGAGATCCGCCGGGGGACAGGCCCGGCGGCGCGGCTCGGGGGGACAGGCCCCGAGGTCGCTGCTACTCGACCGTGACGGACTTGGCCAGGTTGCGCGGCTTGTCGATGTCGCGGCCCATGGCGAGCGCCGTGTGGTAGGCGAGGAGCTGGAGCGGGATGCCCATCAGGATGGGGTCGAGCTCGTCCTCGTTCTTCGGCACGACGATGGTGTGGTCGGCCTTCGCCTGCGGCTGGTGCGCGACCGCGAGGATGCGGCCGCTGCGGGCCTTGATCTCCTCCAGGGCGGCGCGGTTCTTCTCCAGCAGGTCGTCGTCGGGGACGATCGCGACCGTCGGCAGGGCCGGCTCGATGAGGGCGAGCGGGCCGTGCTTCAGCTCGGAGGCCGGGTAGGCCTCGGCGTGGATGTAGGAGATCTCCTTCAGCTTGAGGGAGGCCTCGAGCGCGACGGGGTAGCCGCGCACCCGGCCGATGAACATCATCGACTGGGCGCCCGCGTACTCCGCGGCGATCTTCTTGATCTCGTCCTCGGTCTTGAGGATCTCCTCGATCTGCGCGGGCAGCTTGCGCAGGCCCTCGATGATCCGCTTGCCGTCGGTGACGGACAGGTCGCGGATGCGGCCCAGGTGCAGGGCGAGCAGGGCGAAGGCGGTGACCGTGTTGGTGAAGCACTTGGTGGAGACGACGCAGACCTCGGGGCCGGCGTGGACGTACACGCCGCCGTCGGCCTCGCGGGCGATGGCCGAGCCGACGACGTTCACGACGCCGAGGACGCGGGCGCCCTTCCGCTTGAGCTCCTGGACGGCGGCGAGCACGTCGTAGGTCTCACCGGACTGGGAGACGGCGATGTAGAGGGTGTCGGGGTCCACGACCGGGTTGCGGTAGCGGAACTCCGAGGCCGGCTCGGCGTCGGCGGGGATGCGGGCCAGGGACTCGATGAGTCCGGCGCCGATGAGGCCGGCGTGGTACGAGGTGCCGCAGCCGAGGATCTTGATGCGGCGGATGGTGCGGGCCTCGCGGGCGTCCAGGTTCAGGCCGCCGAGGTGCACGGTGGAGAAGCGGTCGTCGATCCGGCCGCGCAGCACGCGGTCGACCGCGTCGGGCTGCTCGGAGATCTCCTTGTGCATGAACGTGTCGTGGCCGCCCATGTCGTAGGAGGCGGCCTCCCACTCGACGGTCTCGGGGGTCGCGGTGGTGGACGCGCCCGAGGTCGTGTAGGTGCGGAAGTCGTCGGCCTTGAGGGTGGCCATCTCGCCGTCGTCGAGGGTGACGACCTGGCGGGTGTGGGCGATCAGGGCGGCGACGTCGGAGGCGACGAGCATCTCCTTCTCGCCGATGCCGAGGATGACCGGGGAGCCGTTGCGGGCCACCACGATGCGGTCGTTGAAGTCGGCGTGCATCACGGCGATGCCGTAGGTGCCCTCGATGCTCTTGAGCGCCTCGCGGACCTTCTCCTCAAGGGTGTCGGCCTGGGAGCGGGCGATGAGGTGGGTGATGACCTCGGTGTCCGTCTCGGAGGCGAAGACGACGCCGTCGGCCTCCAGCTTGGCGCGGAGCTCCTGGGCGTTGTCGACGATGCCGTTGTGGACGACGGCGACCTTGTTCTCGGGGTCCAGGTGCGGGTGCGAGTTGATGTCGCTCGGCGCGCCGTGGGTGGCCCAGCGGGTGTGGGCGATGCCGGTGGTGCCGGTGAAGCGCTTGGGGACCTTGGCCTCCAGGTCGCGCACGCGGCCCTTGGCCTTCACCATCTTCAGGCCGGCGGCCTTCGGGCTGGTGATGACCATGCCGGCGGAGTCGTAACCCCGGTACTCCAGCCGGGCCAGGCCCTCCAGCAGCAGCGGGGCGACGTCACGCTTACCGATGTAACCGACAATTCCGCACATATAGGTGTTACCCCTCCAGATCGGTGAGTGTGCCCGGCCGACTCAGCCGTAGACGATGCGGCGCAGCTGCCGGAGCGAGAGCTCCTGCGGCGCCACGGCCCGGTGCGGCAGTTCGCCCGAGATCCGTTCGAAGATCTCGGCGTTCACGGCCCCGCCGGACTGCAGCTCGCGGTGGCGGCGGCGGACGAACTCCTCGGTCGTCTCGTCGAAGTACGCCAGCACGTCGAGCACCACCCGGGCGGCCTCACCGCGCTGGAGCGCGGTGCTGCGGACCAGATGGTCGATGAGGTCGTCGTGCGACGGACGGCGTTCGAGCACCCATGAATAGTGAGGTGTGCGGTTCGTTTTCGCAAGAATCCTGCCCGATATCGGGCAGGAGGGTCCCGGTCCGGCCCCCGATCGGGGAAATTGGTCCAGACCTCAACTGATCGGAGTCATGGCGGTACGCAAGGTGACCGTACGGATATAGAACTCGACAGACGCGTCCAACGACCGAAGGGGAGCCGCCCGTGACACAGCGCCGAAGGATTCCACGCCTGATCGGTTCGCTGCTCCTGGTCGCGGCCGCCGGTGCCGCCTGCGGCGAGGCCGCCGCGGGCACCGGGACCGCCGCGGCCGCCGCGGGCACCGGGACCGCCGCGGCCGCCGAACCCGAGGTCCGCCCGCTCGGCCGGATCGTGCCCGTCCCCGCCTCCGTCACCCCCGAGGGCGAGCCGTACACCCTCACCGGCGCCACCCGCATCGGTGTGGACGGCACCTCCCGCGAGTCCAGGGCCCTCGGCCAGTACCTCGCCGGGCTCCTCCGCCCCGCCACCGGCTTCCCGCTCCCCGTCGTCGAGGAGGCCGCCGCCCCGGGCGGCATCCGGCTCCGGATCGACCCCGGCGCCACCGCGCTCGGCGCCGAGGGCTACCGACTCGTCTCGGGACCCGACGGCCTCACCCTCACCGCCCGCGAGCCCGCCGGCCTCTTCCGCGGCGTCCAGACCCTGCGCCAGCAGCTGCCCGCCGCCGTCGAACGCAAGACCGTCCAGAACGGCCCCTGGAAGATCGCGGGCGGCACCGTCACCGACACCCCCCGCTACGCCTACCGGGGCGCGATGCTCGACGTCTCCCGCCACTTCTTCACCGTCGACGAGGTGAAGCGGTACATCGACCAGCTCGCCCTCTACAAGGTCAACACCCTCCACCTGCACCTCTCCGACGACCAGGGCTGGCGCATCGCCGTCGACTCCTGGCCCCGCCTCACCACGCACGGCGGCTCCACCGAGGTCGGCGGCGGCCCCGGCGGCTTCTACACCAAGGCGCAGTACCAGGAGATCGTCCGGTACGCCGCCTCCCGCTACCAGGAGGTCGTCCCGGAGATCGACATGCCGGGCCACACCAACGCGGCCCTCGCCTCCTACCCCGAACTCAACTGCGACGGCGTCGCCCCGCCCCTCTACACCGGCACCAAGGTCGGCTTCAGCTCCCTCTGCGCGCCCAAGCCCGTCACGTACGACTTCGTCGACGACGTGATCCGCGAGATCGCCGCGCTCACCCCCGGCCGGTACGTCCACATCGGCGGCGACGAGGCCCGCTCCACCAGCCACGACGACTACGTCGCCTTCATGGACCGGGTCCAGCCCGTCGTCGCGAAGTACGGCAAGACCGTCATCGGCTGGCACCAGCTCACCGGCGCCACCCCCGCCCCCGGCGCCCTCGTCCAGTACTGGGGCCTCGACCGCACCCCGGCCGCCGAGAAGGACCGGGTCGCCGAGGCCGCGCGGAACGGGACCGGGCTGATCCTCTCGCCCGCCGACCGCACCTACCTCGACATCAAGTACACGAAGGACACCCCCCTCGGCCTCACCTGGGCCGGGACGGTGGAGGTCCAGCGGTCGTACGACTGGGACCCTGCGGCCTACCTCCCCGGCGTCCCCGAGACCGCGGTCCGCGGCGTGGAGGCCCCCCTCTGGACCGAGACCCTCGCCACCACGGCCGACCTCGACGTCATGGCCTTCCCCCGCCTCCCCGGCATCGCCGAACTCGGCTGGTCACCGGCCTCCACCCACGACTGGGACACCTACAAGGTCCGCCTCGCCGAACAGGCCCCCCGCTTCGACGCCCTCGGCATCGCCTACCACCGCTCCCCGCAGGTCCCCTGGCCGGCGGAGTAGCACCCACCGAAACGGAACGCCCGGCCGGGGAGACCCGGCCGGGCGTTCACGTGTCGGTGCGGCGGTCGGACGGGGCAGTCTCCCCGCCGGTGGGTCAGAAGGCGCCGTTGAGGCCCCACCACTCGCCGTCGGTCGTATCGCCGGCCGCGAAGGCGCCGGTGCCGAGGCCGCGGTAGGCGACCAGCCATCCCGGGTTTCCCCGGAAACCGCCGAGGACGTAGTCGCTGTTGGTGACGGTCGAGAGGTCGGGGCGGCCGTCGCCGGTGGTGTCACCGACCGCGAGGAACGTGTCCATCGCGTTCCAACCGCCGGTTCCGATCAGCTTGCGGGCGCCGAGGCCACCCGAAGCGGTCCCCGGGTAGGACCAGAGCCTGCCCGTGGACTTCTCCCGGGCGATCACGTCGACGCGGCCGTCGCCGTTCGTGTCGCCGGGGCCGACCAGGGCGTCCATGGCGTTCCAGCCGCCGGCTCCGAGCAGCTTGCGGGACCCGAGGCCACCGGAGGCGGTGCCGGGGTAGAGCCAGAGCTTGCCCGTGGCCGTCTCGACGGTCAGCACGTCGGGACGGCCGTCCCGGGACAGGTCGCCGACGCCGGCGATCCGGCCCATGGCGTTCCAGCCGCCCGACCCGATGAGCTTGCGCGTGCCGAGCCCGCCCGTCCCCGTACCGGTGTACAGCCACAGCCTGCCGGTCGAGCCCTCGCGGGCGAGGACGTCCTCGCGGCCGTCGCCGGAGAAGTCACCGTGGCGCACGAAGGCGTTCATGGCGTTCCAGCCGCCGGAGCCGACCAGCCGGCCCGAGCCGTCGCCGGGCAGGAACCACAGCCGCCCCACCAGGTCCCGTACGAGGACGTCGGCCTTGCGGTCACGGTTCAGGTCGCCGAAGCCGGCCGTCGTCGGCGACGCCACCGCATCCCACGAGGGGTAGGCGGGCCGGGAGCACTCGCGCTCCGTCCGGACGAACTTCACCGAGGCGATCGTGCTCGCCGTTCCGCTGGTCCAGGAGCCGTTGACCGACGGATCCTCCGACCAGTAGCCGTCGTACCACTTGTACTCCGGGGACTCGTACAGGCAGGCGTACAGGGAGGCGCGGTTGATGTACGAGCCGAACCGGGTGCCCGACGAGCCCATCGTGGCCATGTTCGTCTTCGTCTTGAGCATCGACCCCTTAGCGTTCTCCTGCGTCCAGGCGCAGAAGTAGCCCGCCGGGCAGTCGGACACGGCTGCCTGGGCCGGCGCCGCGGTGCCGACGGCGACGCCGCCCAGGGCCGCGAGGCCCAGCAGCGACGCCAGACCGCGCTTGATCATCGTGCGCATGTGTTCCCTTTCCGCCAGGCCGGACCGCCGACCTGCCGGAAGATTGTACGAGCGGGAAACAGATGCGAGCCCCGGCGGAGGACCGTACTCCGGCGGGGCTCGCATCGGTTCGGGAGGGGTCAGGCGAAGCGGGCGATCGGGTTGGTCAGGTCGCCGACGAGCTGGAGGGCGGCGGAGGGGTCGGCGAGGTCGACCATCTGCTTGTTGTTGCGGAGCTGGAGGCGGTTGAGGGCGGAGAGGGCGAAGGTGGGGGCGAACATGTCGTAGTGGGCGAAGCGGTCGGAGAGTTCGGGCTTGGAGGCCTGGTAGCCCTTCACGCATTCCGCGACCGTGCGCCAGAAGGAGTCCTCGTCGAGGACGCCCTCGGCGGCCAGGGTGGCGGCCATGAAGCGGAAGAAGCAGTCGAAGACGTCCGTGAAGACGGACAGGAGCTTCATGTCCTCGGGGACCTCGGCGCGGACCCGCTCCACGGCCGGCGGCAGGACCGCCGCCGGGTCCATGACGACGATCTCCTCGGCGATGTCCTTGAAGATCGCGCGGGAGACCGTGCCGTGCTCGTCGAGGACGAGGATGACGTTCTCGCCGTGCGGCATGAAGGCCAGGTCGTAGGCGTAGAAGCTGTGGAGGACCGGGAGGAGGTACGCGTCGAGGTAGCGGCGCAGCCAGACGGACGCCTCCAGGCCCGACTCCTTGATCAGCGCGCCCGTGAAGGAGGCGCCCGCGTGGTCCACGTGGAGGAGCGAGGCCATCGTCGCGAGCCGCTCGCCGTCGGCGAGGGACGGGACGGGGGACTCGCGCCAGAGGGCGGCCAGCATCTTGCGGTAGGGCGAGTAGCGGTCGGTGGCGGCCTCGTACTCGAGGTGGCGGTAGCCGACGGCGGCGCGCTCGCGGATGATCGAGAAGCGGGCCGCGGCGAAGACGGAGTCGGACGCGATCAGCTGGTGGAGCCAGTCGTTGATGGCCGGGGTGGCCTCCATGTAGGCGGCGGAGAGGCCGCGCATGAAGCCCATGTTGAGGACGGAGAGGGCCGTCTTCACGTAGTGCTTGGCCGGGTCCGAGGTGTTGAAGAAGGTACGGATGGACTGCTGGGCCAGGTAGGTGTCGTCGCCCTCGCCGAGGTAGACCAGGCGCTGCTGGGCGATCTCGGCGGCGAAGGTGACGGACAGCTTGTTCCACCACTGCCAGGGGTGGCAGGGCATGAGGAGGTAGTCGGCCGGGTCGAGGCCGCGGGCGGCGAGGGTCGCCGCGAAGCCGTCGACGGTCTCGTCGCCGAGCTCGGCGCGGACGAAGGCGTCGTACTCGATGTCCGCGCCGGCGGTGAAGGTGGCGCGGTCGCGGCGGGCGGCGAGCCAGATCAGGTGGAGGGGGCTCGCCGCCTCGGGGGCGTAGGCGCGGAACTCGTCGACGCCGAAGCCGAGCCGGCCGTTGTTGGCGACGAAGCAGGGGTGGCCCTCGGTCATGCCGGTCTCGACGGCCTGGAAGCCGGCGTGGGCGAGCTCGGCGGCGGTGACGGGCGGCTTGGTCGCCTTGTAGGCCGTACCGGCGAGGGTGGAGGAGATCTCCTCCAGGTAGACCGGGAGGATCTCGTCGCTGAGGCCGAGGGAGCCGCGGAGGTCGGTGATGAAGACGAGCGCGTCGAGCGGGAGCTGCTCGTCGCCGCGGTGCCGGCTGATCGACTCGGGGTAGACCTGCCAGTGGTCGAGGGCGAACCGGTCGGCGGTGAAGCGGTACTCGGTCGTGCCGTCGTCGCTGCGGACCTGGTAGCGGCTCTCGCCGAGCTCCTGCGGGTTCAGCAGCCGCTCGTGGGCGAACTCGGCGAGGCCCTTGCGGATCAGGGCGCGGTTGGCGTCGGCCCAGCGCTCGGGGGTGAGGTGGGCGACGGGGTCGGTGAGGGTCATGCCGCCACCGCCGCGACGGCCTCGAACTGCGCGCGGGTGCAGAAGCTCAGCAGGGCCTTCTTCTCGGGCTTCTGGATCTCGCGCTCGGGCACGAAGCCGACGGCCTCGTTGAGGGCGTGGACGGCCTTGTTGGAGACGTCGGGCTCGACGACGACCCGCTCGGTCGCCGGGTCGGCGAACAGCTCGGCCATCACGGCGGTGATCACCCGGCGGGTGAAGCCGTGCACGGGGGTGTCGGTGGGCGCGACGAGGAAGTGCATGCCGACGTCGCCGGGGAGCGGGTCGTAGAGGCCGACCAGTTCGAGGCGCGACGGGTCGTACCGCTCCATCAGGAAGGCGGGCTCGCCGTCGATCAGTCCGATGAAGGCGTCGTGGTGCGGGTGGGCGGTGATCGCCGTGTACTCGCGCTCGACGTCCTGGAGCGTGGCGCCCTGCATCATCCAGAAGGCGGCTTTCGGATGGGTGACCCACGGGTGGATCAGCCGGGCGTCCTTCGACGGGTCGAAGGGACGTATCTGGACGGTCATGCGGCGAACTCCTGGAAGGCGATGGTCTTCTCGACGGGGTAGTGCTCGTATCCCAGCATCGCGCCGATGATGTACGCGTTGCGGTAGGCCCCCATGCCGAGGTCGGGCGAGGTGATCGAGTGGGTGTGCACGCCGGCGTTCTGGAGGAAGACCCCGCGGCCGGTGGTGTCGATCGCGTAGTTGCGGGCCACGTCGAAGCGGCCCCGGCCGTCCCAGCGGAGGCGGTCGCGGACCGGCTCCAGGAAGGCGGGGACGGCGTACTTGTAGCCGGTGGCGAGGATCAGGCCCTCGGTCTCCAGGTCGAAGTCCTTCTCCTGCTCCTCCTGGCGGAAGCCGAGCGTGTACGTGCCGGCCGCCTCGTCGTACGCGGCGGTGTGCAGCGCGGAGTTGGTGAGGAGCCGGGTGGGGACGGGGCCGTTCAGGTTCTTCTGGTAGAGCAGGTCGAAGATGGCGTCGATCAGCTCGCCGTCGATGCCCTTGAAGAGGCCCTTCTGCTCGGTCTCCAGGCGGTAGCGGGTCCGCTCGGGCAGTGCGTGGAAGTAGTCCACGTACTCCGGGGAGGTCATCTCCAGGGTGAGCTTGGTGTATTCGAGCGGGAAGAAGCGCGGGGAGCGGGTCACCCAGTCGAGGCGGTAGCCGTGGACGTCGATCTCCGAGAGGAGGTCGTAGTAGATCTCGGCGGCGCTCTGGCCGCTGCCGACCAGGGTGATGGACTTCTTCTTCTGCAGCTCCTCCTTGTTCGGGAGGTAGTGCGAGTTGTGGATCAGGTCGCCGCCGAGGTCCCGGCAGGTCTCGGGGACGTAGGCGGGGGTGCCGGTGCCGAGGACGATCCGGCGCGAGCGGAACGTTTCACCGGCCTCGGTGGCGACCACGTACACCTGGTCGGCCTCGTCGAAGGACACCGTCGCGACGGTGGTCGAGAAGCGGATCGAGGAGAGCTTCCCGGCGGCCCAGCGGCAGTAGTCGTTGTACTCGGTCCGCAGCGGGTAGAAGTTCTCGCGGATGTAGAACGAGTACAGCCGGCCCTTCTCCTTCAGGTAGTTGAGGAAGGAGTACGGCGAGGTCGGGTCGGCCATCGTGACCAGGTCCGACATGAACGGGGTCTGGAGGTGCGCGCCTTCGAGGAACATCCCCGAGTGCCACTCGAAGTCCGGCTTGGACTCCAGGAAGAGGCCGTTCAGCTCGTCGATCGGCTCGGTCAGGCAGGCGAGTCCGAGGTTGAACGGACCGAGCCCGATGCCGATGAAGTCGTGGATCTCGGGCGTCTCAGGCGTGGACAAGGTTCTCTCCCAGGTACTGCTCGGCGTGGCCGGCGATCAGATCGAGGACGGCGGCGATGTCGGCCGCGGTGGTCTCGGGGTTGAGCAGGGTGAACTTCAGGTACTGGCGGCCGTCGACCTTGGTTCCGGCGACGACGGCCTCGCCCGAGGCGAAGAGGGCCTTGCGGGCGTGGAGGTTGGCCCGGTCGACCTCGGCGGGCGGGACGTCGCCCTCCGGGACGTACCGGTAGACGAGGGTGGAGAGCTGCGGGGCGACCACGACGTCGTAGCGCGGGTCGGCGGTGAGCAGGTCGAAGCCCTCCGCGGCCAGGTCGCACACCTCGTCGAAGAGCTCGCCGACGCCGTCGGCGCCCATCACGCGCAGCGTCATCCACAGCTTGAGCGCGTCGAAGCGGCGGGTGGTCTGGAGGGACTTGTCGACCTGGTTCGGTATCCGCTCGGCGACCGTGGTGGGGGTCTCCCCTGCTCGGGCGGAGCCGAGGGCTTGGGGGCGCGGGTTCAGGTAGTCCGCGTGGTAGGTCGCGTGGCGCAGGGTGGCGCCGTCGCGGACCAGGACGGCGGAGGAACTCACCGGCTGGAAGAAGGACTTGTGGTAGTCGACGGTGACCGAGTCGGCCCGCTCGATGCCGTCGAGGAGGTGGCGGCGGGTCCGGGAGGCGAGCAGGCCGCAGCCGTAGGCCGCGTCCACGTGCATCCAGGCGCCGTACTCCTCGGCCAGGGCGGCGATCTCGGGCAGCGGGTCGATGGAGCCGAAGTCGGTGGTGCCGGCGGTGGCGACGATCGCCATCGGGACGAGGCCCTCGGCGCGGCAGGTCTCCAGCTCGGCGGCGAGGACGACGGACTGCATCCGCTTGTTCCGGTCGACGGGGACGGAGACGACGGCGTCGCGGCCGAGGCCGAGCAGCTGGGCCGACTTCTGGACGCTGAAGTGGCTGCACTCGGAGGAGAAGATCCGGAGCTTGGCCAGGTCGGCGGTCTTGGCCTCCTCGCGGGCGAGGAGCAGGGCCTGGAGGTTGGACTGCGTGCCGCCGCTGGTGAAGACGCCGTCGGCGGCCGGTCCGAGGCCGATCCGGCCGGTGGTCCAGTCGATCAGCTTGCGCTCGATGAGGGTGCCGCCGGCGCTCTGGTCCCAGGTGTCGAGCGAGGAGTTGACGGCCGAGAGGACCGCCTCGCCGAGGACGGCGGGGATGACGACCGGGCAGTTGAGGTGGCCCAGGTAGCGGGGGTGGTGGAAGTAGACGGCGTCCCGCAGGTAGACGCTCTCCAGCTCGTCGAGCGCGGCGGAGGAGTCGCCGAGCGGCCGGTCGAGGTCGACGGCGTCGATGACGGGCGCGAGCTCGGCGGGCGTCACGCCGGTGAAGGGGCCTCGCGTCGCGGCGAGTTTGCTCGCCACCCGCTCGACTCCTTCGGTGACGGAGCGCCGGTAGCTCTCCGCCGTGGCGTCGTTGAGGAGGTGGGAGCGCATGTGGGGCCCTTTCGGGAGGGAACGCCGGGAATGCCGGATCGCTGGGCGATCAACAGTAGTTAGGTTAGCCTAACCTAATTTTACAACGCAATGACCCTCCAACCCCGAAGGGATGGAGGGTCGTCGCGCACGGTGCCCGAAGGGCCGTCAGGCTTCTTCCTGCGTCTCGTCCGGGACCTCGCGCAGCGCGTCCTCGGACAGCCCCTTGCGCCAGTAGCCGACGAACGTCACCCGGCGGCGGTCGAGTTCGCGCTCCCGCACGAAGTGCCGGCGCAGCGCCTTGACCGCCCCGGACTCGCCCGCGATCCAGACGTACGGGGACGTGCCGGGCAGTTCCGCTTCGCGCACCGCGTCCACGGCGGACGGCGCCCCCTCCTCCCGTACGAGCCAGGTGACCGTCGCGTCCGCCTCGGTCGCGAGCTCCGTGCGGTCGCCGGAGAACGGCACCTCCAGGAACACCCGGGCGCGGGTCTCGGCCGGCAGCCACTCCAGGATCGCCGAGGCCGCCGGGAGGGCCGTCTCGTCCGCCCAGATCAGCACCGAGTCGGCGTCCTCGGGCAGCCGGAAGCGGACGCCCGTGTTGTCGGCGACCGCCGGACCCAGGACCACCACCCGGTCGCCGGCCTTCGCGCGGCCGGCCCAGCGGCAGGCGGGCCCGCCGTCCTCGTGGATCGCGAAGTCGATGTCGACCTCGTGGGGTTCGGTGCGCTGCTCCCGGACGGTGTACGAGCGCATCACGGCCCGCTCGTCGTCGGGCATCGCGCGCCAGGCGCCGAGGATCGCGTACATGTCCGGGTCGTCCAGCGGCGGCAGGACGGGCGCCTCCTGGCCGGGGTGCGGCAGGAAGAGGGAGAGCGACTGGTCGCGGCCCCCGGCGGCGAATTCCTTCAGGTCGTCGCCGGTGAAGGTGACGCGGACCAGGGACGGGCCGAGCCGTCGCGTCCGGTCGACCTGGAGGGCGAAGAACTTGAAGGGGGCGGTGTCGGCGTTCGTCATGGGGGCAGGGCACCTTCTCGGTACGGGCAGGGTCGCTCCGGACGGGATGAAAGGAAGGTTAGCCTAACCTACTATCGATCAACAGGGGCGGGGTTCCCCGGAAACGACGGAGCCCGCCGCCCCCGAAGGGGACGACGGGCTCGTGCGCCGATGCAGGCCCGAGCGGGCCTCGGGTCGGTCTCGGCCGGTATCAGGCCGGGAGGCCCAGCTCCCGGGCGATCAGCATGCGCTGGACCTCGCTGGTGCCCTCGCCGATCTCCAGGATCTTCGAGTCGCGCCACATGCGGGCCACCGGGTACTCGTTCATGAAGCCGTAGCCGCCGTGGATCTGGGTGGCGTCACGGGCGTTGTCGACGGCCACGGTGGAGGAGTACAGCTTCGCGATGGCCGCCTCCTTCTTGAAGGACTCGCCGAGGACCAGGCGCGAGGCCGCGTCACGCCAGCCGATGCGGGCCATGTGGGCCTTCATCTCCATGTCGGCGATCTTGAACTGGATGGCCTGGTTGTCGCCGATCGGCCGACCGAACGCGTGGCGCTCGTGCGCGTACTTCACCGACTCGTCCACACAGCCCTGCGCGAGGCCCGTCGCGAGCGCGGCGATGGCGACCCGGCCCTCGTCCAGGATCCGCAGGAACTGCGCGTAGCCGCGGCCCTCCTCGCCGAGGAGGTTCTCCACCGGGACGCGGACGTCGTCGAAGGACAGCTCACGGGTGTCCGAGGCGTTCCAGCCGACCTTGGAGTAGGGGGCGGCGACGGTGAAGCCCGGGGTGCCGGACGGGACGATGATCGAGGAGATCAGCGGGCGCCCGTCGGGCTTGCGGCCGGTGACCGCGGTGACCGTCACCAGACCCGTGATGTCCGTACCGGAGTTGGTGATGAAGCACTTCGAGCCGTTGATGACCCACTCGTCGCCGTCCCGGACGGCCGTCGTGCGGGTGCCGCCGGCGTCGCTGCCCGCGCCGGGCTCGGTCAGGCCGAACGCGCCGAGCATCTCGCCGGCGCACAGCCGCGGCAGCCACGTGCGCTTCTGCTCCTCGGTGCCGAAGAGATGGAGCGGCATCGCGCCGAGCGAGACGCCCGCCTCCAGGGTGATGGCGACGGAGGAGTCGACGCGGGCGAGCTCCTCCAGGGCGATGCCGAGGGCGAGGTAGTCGCCGCCCATGCCGCCGTACTCCTCGGGGAACGGCAGGCCGAAGAGGCCCATGCGGCCCATCTCGGCGACGATCTCGTACGGGAACTCGTGCCGCTCGTAGTAGTCGCCGATCTTCGGGGCGACGACGTCGTGCGCGAACGCCTCGACGGTGCGGCGGAGTTCCTCGTGCTCTTCGGTGAGCCGGTGGTCGAGGGACATGGGTTTCGTCACTCCTTGTGGGAGAGGGCGCGGACGGTACGGGACGGGCTGGGGCGGCCCAGTTGTTCGGCCATCCACCCGCTCGTGGCGGTGAGGGCGGCCAGATCGACCCCGGTCTCGATGCCGAGACCGTCGAGCATCCACACGAGGTCCTCGGTGGCGAGATTCCCGGTCGCGCTCTTCGCGTACGGGCAGCCGCCGAGGCCGCCGGCGGAGGCGTCGACCGTGGTCACCCCGTGCCGCAGCGCGGCCAGGGTGTTGGACAGGGCCTGCCCGTAGGTGTCGTGGAAGTGCACGGCGATACGGGAGGTGGGGACGCCGGCCTCGTTCAGCCCCGTCAGCAGGGCCTGGACGTGGCCGGGGGTGGCGACGCCGATCGTGTCGCCGAGGCTCAGCTCGTCGCAGCCCATGTCGGCCAGGGCCTTGGTCACGCGGACGACCTGCTCGACCGGGACGGCCCCCTCCCAGGGGTCGCCGAAGCACATCGACAAATAGCCGCGGACCTTGAGCCCGGACTCTATGGCCCGGGTGACGGTCGGCCTGAACATCGCGAGCGCCTCGTCGACGGTCCGGTTCAGGTTGGCCTTCGCGAAGGACTCGGTCGCCGAGGCGAACACGGCGACCTCGCGGGCGCCGAGCGCGAGCGCCCGGTCGAGACCCCGCTCGTTCGGGACGAGGACGGGCAGCCGGACCGGCAGGTCGCGGACGAGCGGGAACAGCTCCTCGGCGTCCGCCAGCTGCGGCACCCACTTCGGGTGCACGAAGCTGGTCGCCTCGATCGTGCCGAGCCCCGCGGCGGCGAGCCGCCGCACGAACTCCGCCTTCACCCCGGTCGGGACCGTGGTCTTCTCGTTCTGCAGCCCGTCCCGCGCCCCGACCTCGTGGATCCGGACCCGGGCGGGGAGGGAGGGGTCCCTCACGGTCATCGGCAGGCTCACGCGTCCTCCTCCTCACGCGGCGCGACCACGGCCAGGATCTGGTCCATGGCGACGGTGGTCCCCGGCGTGACGTCCAACTCGGTGACGGTCCCGGCGTGCGGGGCGGAGATGACGTGCTCCATCTTCATCGCCTCCACCACCAGCAGGCTCTGCCCGGCCTCCACCTCGTCCCCGACGGCCACCTTCACCACGGTCACGGTGCCGGGCATCGGCGCCGCCAGCGTGTCCGCGCCGCCGTGCCGCGCCCCGCTGAGCGCGGCCTCGACCGGGTCGTGGTCCAGGACGTTCCAGGAGTCGCCGTCCCGGCCGAGCCAGGAGCCGGCGCGCCGGAAGTGATGGGTGATCCCGTCCACCGTCACGGTCACGGAGGTGTCCGTCACCCGGCCGCCGGCGGGGGCGTCGACCGTCACGGGTTCGAGTCCCGCGACCCGGAACGGGAAGGCGAGGGGCTTCGGCGTGCCGCCGAGGCGGAAGCCGCTCGGCACCGAGAACGGGTCCGTCCAGCCCTCCCGGGGCTCCGGGGCCAGCTCGGCGGCCCGCACGGCCGCCGCCGCCGCGTACACCTCGTCCGGGACGCCCGTCGGGACCAGGGACTCCGCGTCGCGCTCGACCAGGCCGGTGTCCAGCCGGCCGGACACCACGTCCGGGTGGGCGAGGAGGCGGCGCAGGAAACCGGCGTTCGTCGGGACGCCGAGGGTGACCGTGGAGGCGAGAGCGGCGCGCAGCTTGCGCAGGGCCGCCTCGCGGGTGGGCGCGTGGACGATGACCTTGGAGAGCATCGGGTCGTAGAGGGACGAGACCTCCGTGCCCTCCGACAGGCCCGAGTCGGTGCGGACCCCGTCGCCCTGCGGCTCGTGCAGCGACAGGACCGTGCCGCCCGAGGGGAGGAAGCCCCGGGAGGGGTCCTCCGCGCAGATGCGGGCCTCGATCGCCCAGCCGTCCAGGCGGATGTCGTCCTGGGCGAAGGGGAGCGGCTCGCCCGCCGCGACCCGCAGCTGCCACTCCACCAGGTCGACGCCCGTGATGAGCTCGGTGACCGGGTGCTCGACCTGGAGACGGGTGTTCATCTCCATGAAGTAGTACGAGGAGGGGTCGCCGCCCGGGACGATGAACTCGACCGTGCCCGCGCCGACGTAGCCGCAGGAGCGCGCCGCCTCGACCGCCGCCGCGCCCATCGCGGCGCGGATCTCGGGGGTGAGGAGGACGCTGGGCGCCTCCTCGATGATCTTCTGGTGGCGGCGCTGGAGGGAGCACTCGCGCTCGCCGAGGTGGATCACGTTGCCGTGGGTGTCGGCGAGGACCTGGATCTCGATGTGCCGGGGGCGGTCGATCCAGCGCTCCACGAGGAGCGTGTCGTCGCCGAACGAGGAGCGGGCCTCGCGGCGGGCCGCCGCGATCTCGTCCGTCAGCGTCGCCAGGTCGCGGACCAGCCGCATGCCCTTGCCGCCGCCGCCCGCGCTCGGCTTCAGCAGGACGGGGGCGCCCAGTTCGCGGGCGGCCGCCTCCAGCTCGGGGTCGGCGGCACCCGGCACCACCGGGACGCCCGCCGCCTTCACGGTCTCCTTCGCGCGGATCTTGTCGCCCATGAGGGAGATCGCCGCGGCGGACGGGCCGATGAAGACCAGCCCGGCGTCGGCGCAGGCCTGCGCGAACCCGGCGTTCTCGGCGAGGAAGCCGTAACCCGGGTGGACGGCCTGCGCGCCGGTGCGGCGGGCCGCGTCGAGCAGCGCCGGCACGGACAGGTAGGACTCGGCGGCCGGCGGCGGGCCGATCCGCACCGCCGTGTCCGCCTCCCGCACGTGGCGGGCGTCGGCGTCCGCGTCGCTGTAGACGGCCACCGAGCGCACGCCCATCTCCCGCAGGGTGCGGATGACGCGGACGGCGATCTCGCCCCGGTTGGCCACGAGGACGGTGTCGAACATGCTCTGCATCTTCTGGGGGCCCTTCACATCCGGAAGACGCCGAACTGGGGGTCACCCAGGGGCGCGTTGGCACAGGCGGTCAGGGCGAGGCCGAGGACCTGCCGGGTCTCCAGCGGGTCGATGACCCCGTCGTCCCACAGCCGGGCGGACGCGTAGTAGGCGTTGCCCTGGCTCTCGTACTGCTCGCGGATCGGGGCCTTGAAGGCCTCCTCGTCCTCGGCGCTCCACTCGTCGCCGAGCTGGTCGCGCTTGACGGTCGCGAGGACGGACGCCGCCTGCTCGCCGCCCATGACCGAGATCTTGGCGTTGGGCCACATCCACAGGAAGCGGGGGGAGTAGGCCCGGCCGCACATCGAGTAGTTGCCCGCGCCGTACGAGCCGCCGACGACGACCGTCAGCTTCGGCACCCGGGTGGTGGCCACGGCCGTGACCATCTTGGCGCCGTGCTTGGCGATGCCGCCGTGCTCGTACGCCTTGCCGACCATGAAGCCGGTGATGTTCTGCAGGAAGACGAGCGGGATCCCGCGCTGGTCGCACAGCTCGATGAAGTGCGCGCCCTTCTGGGCGGACTCGGCGAACAGGATGCCGTTGTTGGCGACGATGCCGACCGGGTGGCCGTGGATCCGGGCGAAGCCGGTGATCAGCGTCTGCCCGTACTCGGACTTGAACTCCTGGAAGCGGGAGCCGTCCACCACCCGGGCGATGACCTCGCGCACGTCGTACGGGGTGCGGGAGTCCACCGGCACCGCGCCGTACAGGCCGTACGGGTCGACCTTCGGCTCCTCGGCCGGCTCGACCGACCAGGGGAGCGGGCCGCGCTCGGGGAGCGTGGCCACGATGTTCCGGACGATCCGCAGCGCGTGGGCGTCGTCCTCGGCCAGGTGGTCGGTGACGCCGGAGATCCGCGAGTGGACCTCGCCGCCGCCCAGCTCCTCGGCCGTGACGACCTCACCGGTGGCCGCCTTCACCAGCGGCGGACCGCCGAGGAAGATCGTGCCCTGGTTCCGCACGATCACGGCCTCGTCGCTCATCGCCGGCACGTACGCGCCGCCGGCCGTGCACGAGCCCATGACCGCCGCGATCTGCGGGATGCCCGCGCCGGACATCCTGGCCTGGTTGAAGAAGATCCGCCCGAAGTGCTCCCGGTCGGGGAAGACCTCGTCCTGCATCGGCAGGAAGGCGCCGCCCGAGTCGACCAGGTAGAGGCAGGGGAGACGATTCTCCAGCGCCACCTCCTGGGCCCTGAGGTGCTTCTTCACCGTCATCGGGTAGTACGTGCCGCCCTTGACGGTCGCGTCGTTGGCGACGATCACGCACTCCCGGCCGGAGACCCGGCCGATGCCCGCGATGACGCCGGCCGCGGGGGCCTGGTCGCCGTACATGCCGTCCGCCGCGAGCGGGGCCAGCTCCAGGAAGGGCGAGCCCGGGTCGAGGAGGGTGTCCACCCGGTCCCGCGGCAGCAGCTTCCCGCGCGCGGTGTGCCGGGCCCGGGACTTCTCACCGCCGCCCAGGGCGGCCTTCGCGAGCTTGGCGCGCAGGGTCGCCGCCAGCTCGTGATGGGCCGCCTCGTTGGCCTGCCAGGCCGCGGACGCGGGGTCCGCCGCGCTCGTCAGCACAGGTGCCTGCTGCATCCCTCGAGCTCCCTTGCTCGGTTAATGAGCGTTAACGTACGTCGCCCAGGTTAACGACCGCTAACGGGGTTGTCTAGAATCGAATCCATGACCACGACCCCCGCCTCGACCTCGATCGCCACCGGCAGGACCGATGCCCCGACGCGGCGCGAGCAGATCCTCAAGGAGGCCGCCCGCCTCTTCGCGGCCCGTGGCTTCCACGGCGTGGGCGTGGACGAGATAGGAGCCGCCGTCGGCATCAGCGGCCCCGGCCTCTACCGCCACTTCCCGGGCAAGGACGCGATGCTCGCCGAACTGCTCGTCGGCATCAGCGAGCGGCTCCTCGACGGCGGCCGGCTGCGCGTCGGCGAGGCCGACGGAGACCCCCGGGCCCTCCTCCGCGCCCTCATCGACGGCCACATCGACTTCGCCCTCGACGACCGCCCGCTCATCACCCTCCACGACCGCGAGCTCGACCGCCTCAAGGACGAGGACCGCAAGCGGGTCCGCCAGCTCCAGCGCCAGTACGTCGAGCTCTGGGTCACCGTCGTCCGCGAGCTCTACCCCGACGCCGCCGAGTCGGAGGCCCGCACCGCCGTCCACGCCGTCTTCGGCCTCCTCAACTCCACCCCCCACCTCGCCGCCCTCGGCCGCGGCCCCATGGAGGACCTCCTCAGGCGGCTGGCCGACGGGGCGTTCGGGGCGCTGGGGCGGTAGCGGCGGGCGGACCGCCAGGCCGTCTCTTCCGGATCTCGCCGGGCGCGGCGCGGCGGCCGCTCACAGCTCGACGTCGGCGCCCACGACGTCCTCGTCGTCGCTCTCGGCCTCCGCCCCGAGCTGGGTCTCGATGAAGGCCCGGATACGGCGCTCGACCGTGTTCTGGAGGAAGGCGAACTCGGACTCCGTGATCGTTCCGCGCTTCGCGTCCATGATCTGCCGGTGCACGAGGTCACGCCCGAGGGGGCTGACGATCGTGATCTCGTAACTGATCCAGTCCGCCATCAGCGGTGCGCCGGCCAGGATGGGCGGCGCGGCGGGATTCGACTGCTCCGGCGCGTTCTCCATGGTCGCCCGCACCCGCAGCTCGATGGCGTAGCCCTCCGTGCGCAACTGGCGCACATAGCGGCGCAGGCCTATCTCCATGGCCAGCTGCTCGGTGTTCACGGCGTTGGTGCCGATCACGAGGTTCTGCGGAATGTTCGGCCCGCTGTCGCCGTCGCCGATCAGATGGCACCACTCGTACTTGGCCAGGACGCCCGGCTTGCCCCCCATGGACCCCCGGGCGTCCATCCACTCGTGTGCCTGGGTGTTCGCCATGGCCTGGGAGGTGCTCCGCCCCGCCGTGCGCCGATCGTGGAGGGGCGGCTCGGAATGGCGCACCTGCTCGCGCGCGGACCCGGTCAGCCCGGCCATGAGGTACGCGTGGTCGAACGCGGCCCCGGTCATGAACCGCCGGTCGTCGTCCAGGAACCGGTCGTCGGGCCGGTCTTCCTCGACGAGGAAGACGAACGGGTGCGTGTCGTCCGAGGGGAGCGCGACGAACTCGTGCTCCTGCGGCCCGAGCTGCTCGTCCGGGTCCAGTCCGAAGAGCTCGGCGATGTCCGCGACGTCCTGACCGGGTGCCCAGGCGTAGCCCGGATTGGGAGCCCACCGGTGCTCGAACAGATACGTCCTGCCCTGCGAACCGCGTCCGTTCGACCGGGGGGTCTGGGTGAGCACCCGGAAGACCATCCCCGGGTTGATGTGCGTCTCGGACGCCGCGTCATTGGCCAGCTCGACCCGGTAGTTGAAGTAGGCGGAGTGGTAGTTCGCGATGAAGCTGGTCTGCAGGGAGCCGCCGCGTGTGGCCGTGTTCGGGGGCCGCCAGCCGGCGTCCCGGTAGACGGTGATCGTGTCCACGTCGCCGTAGTCGGCGTCCGGATGCGCCGCCCCCTCGGGCAGGGAAGGGGGAGAGCCCTCGCACACGGCTGGGATGACCAGCGTGTGGAGCCTCGCCATGGCCTCCGCCTGCGCTTCGCGCACGTCCCTCTCGGCGCGGGGCCGGCTCAACTGGTGCGGGGTCCAGGCCAGGTTGTACAGGTCCAGGGACGGAAAGGACGCGCTCTGCTGCGAGGCCTGGCTGCTCACGGTGGCCTGGCTCGACTGGCTGCCGTAGTCGGACTGCTGGGTCCCCATGTGGAGGTCGCCGTCCGTGTCGAGGCTTCCCGGGCTTCCGTTCCACATGCGCTGGACGGGCGTCTGCGCCCAGGGGTGTCCCGCGCCCTGGAGGAGTCCGGCGACGGCGGCGTTCCCGGCGCTCCGCTGGAGTGCCAGGAGGCCCCGGAGCCGCGCGTCCGGCTCGTCCGCACGTACGTGCTCCGGCGTACGGTCGCCGTTGGTCCTGATCGGCACGGGGTTCTCGTCGCTGCGCAAGGGAGCCTCTTTCGGCACAGAGGTACGGGCTCCCCCTGGATACGCGGGGCAGGAGGGGCGCGACGAGGAACCGAAGGGCAGCACCGGGGGCAGCGTCGGCGGTCCGGGCAGTCCGCCGGCGCCCGACGGAACCCGGGGGACAACCGGTCCACGGGGCGGAACCGGTTGTCCCGTCGGCATGGTGCTCGGACAGAATGAGCACCATGCCGATACTCAGCCGCGCCGCCCTTGTCGAGCACCTCGTCCGCACCCGGATCGCGGGAGACGTCGCCACCCCGCGCGACAACAACCTCTCCCACTACCGCAAGCTCGCCAACGGCGACCGGCACTACTGGTTCGGCCTCGAGTTCGGCGACCGCTGGACCGACGAGCAGGACGTGCTCGCCGTCATGGCCGAACGCTGCGGCGTCATCGACGACCCCGCCCACCGGGCCGGCCAGGACACCATCGACCCCGAACTCACCGTCGACGGCCTCGACCGGCTGGCCGCCCGGCTGCGCAAGGCCGCCGCGGGCCGGGAGCGCGTCCTCTTCGCGACCGGCCACCCCGGCGCGCTCATCGACGTCCACAGCCGGGTCGCCGCCGCGCTGCGCGCCCAGGGCTGCGACATCGTGCGCATCCCCGGCGGGCTCGTCGCCGACGAGGGGTACGTCGTGCAGTTCGCCGACGTGGCCGTCTTCGAACGCGGGGCCAGCCTCTGGCACACCCACTCCCCGCAGCCGATGAACGCGATCCTCGACGCGCTCGGGGAGTCCGGGCGGCCGGACCTCGTCGTCGCCGACCACGGCTGGGCCGGGCGCGCCGGTCAGCGCGGCATCGACGCCGTCGGCTACGCGGACTGCAACGACCCGGCGCTGTTCCTCGCCGAGGCCGAGGGCACCCTCCAGGTCGCCGTCCCCCTCGACGACCACGTCCTCGACCCGCGCTTCTACGAGCCGCTGACGGCGTACACGCTGAACGCGGCGGGCCTCGCCTGACCGGCCGCCGTCCGATCAGGCGGGCTCCGGCGGCCTGGGCCGGCGCTGCGCCACGCCCGGCGTCGGGTCCAGGTAGACGCGGCGGATCGACGGGAAGCGTTCGCGGAGTTGGGCCTCCGCGTCCTCGCACGCCCATTCCACCTGCTCCGCGGACGCCACGTCCCGGAAGTCGATCTTCGCCGCGACCAGGACCTCCCCGGGTCCCTGGATCAGGGTGATCAGGTCGAGGACGTCGACGACGTGCGGGACGGTCAGGATCTCCTCGCGGATGCCGGACCGCATCTGCGACGGGGCCGGGCGGCCGATGAGGAGTTCGGCGTTGGAGCGGCCGAGGACCCAGGCCACGTACACGAGCAGGACGCCGATGAGGATCGACGCGATGCCGTCCCAGACGCCGGAGCCGGTGAGCTGGCCGCCGAGGAGGCCGGCGGCCGCGAGCATGAGGCCGGTGAGGGCGGCGGAGTCCTCCATGACGACGGCCTTGACGGTGGTGTCGGGGGTGCGCCGCAGGTAGGCGGCGAAGGGGGCCCTCATGCGTTCGGCCTCCGCCTTGACCTGCCGGACGCCGGTCCGGAGGGAGAAGCCCTCCAGGACGAAGGCGACGCCGAGGACGATGTACGAGATCGTCGGGTCGCCGAGCTCCTCGCCGTGGGCGAGGGTGTGGATGCCGTCGTAGACGGAGAAGACCGCGCCGCCGACGAAGGTCGCGACGGCCGCCAGCATCGCCCACACGTACCGTTCGCCCGCGTAGCCGAGGGGATGGTCCTCGTCGGCGGGCTTCTCGCTCCGCTTGAGCGCGGTGAGCAGCATGACCTCGGTGACGGTGTCGGCGACCGAGTGGGCGGCCTCGGAGAGCATGGCGCTGGAGCCGCTGACGAGGCCCGCGACGACCTTGGCGGCGGCGATCCCGAGGTTCGCCGCCGCCGCCACGATCACCGTGAAGGTGCTTTCGCTGTTTTCCGTCATGAATCGGACGGTATGTTCGGTCGTCAGCGCGGGACGCGAACGACACCCTCCTGGATGACGGAGATCGCGAGCCGCCCGTCCTGCGTGTAGATCCGGGCCTGGCCGAGGCCGCGCCCGCCGGACGCGGTCGGCGACTCCTGGTCGTACAGGAGCCATTCGTCGGCCCGGAAGGGCCGGTGGAACCACATGGCGTGGTCGAGGGAGGCCCCGACGACGTCGCCGACGGCCCAGCCGCCGCGCCCGTGGGCGAGGAGGACCGAGTCGAGCAGCGTCATGTCGGAGACGTACGTGGCGAGGACGACGTGCAGCAGGGGGTCGTCGGCCAGTTTCCCGTTGGTGCGGAACCAGACCTGGGAGCGGGGTTCGCGCGGGGTGCCGACCGTTCCCCACGGGGGCGTCTCGGCGTAGCGGAGGTCGACGGCCGCGCGGGCCTCGATCAGCCGGTCCGCGACCTCGCGGGGGAGGTCGCGGGGGAGCATCTCGGCGGGCGTCTCCAGCGACTCCGGGTCGGGCGCGGGCGGCATCTCCACCTGGTGGTCGAGCCCCTCCTCGTACGTCTGGAAGGACGCCGCGAGGTGGAAGATCGGCCGGCCGTGCTGGATCGCGACCACCCGGCGGGTGGTGAAGGAGCGGCCGTCGCGGATCCGGTCGACGTTGTAGACGATCGGCGCGCCCGGGTCGCCGGCGCGCAGGAAGTACGCGTGGAGCGAGTGGGCGAGCCGGTCGGCCGGGACGGTCCGGCCCGCCGCCACCAGCGCCTGGGCGGCCACCTGGCCGCCGAAGACGCGGGGGACGATCGAGGGCCGGGACTCGCCCCGGAAGATGTCCTGCTCGATCTGCTCCAGGTCGAGGAGATCGAGCAGGTCATCCAGAGCCGTGTGCGCGTCGGGCACTTACAGGCCCATCGACTTGGCGATGATCGACTTCATGATCTCGCTGGTGCCGCCGTAGATGCGGTTGACGCGGTTGTCGGCGTAGAGGCGGGCGATCGGGTACTCGTTCATGTAGCCGTAGCCGCCGTGCAGCTGGAGGCAGCGGTCGATGACGCGGTGGGCGACCTCGGTGCAGAAGAGCTTGGCGCTCGCGGCCTCGGCCGGGGTCAGCTCGCCGGCGTCCAGGGCCTCCAGGGCGCGGTCGGCGACGGCCTCGGCGGCGTCGACCTCGGCCTGGCAGGCGGCCAGCTCGAACTTGGTGTTCTGGAAGTGCGCGACCGGCTTGCCGAAGACCGTGCGGTCCGTGACGTACTGCTGGGCGAAGCGGACGGCGGCCTTGGCCTGGGCGTAGGCGCCGAAGGCGATGCCCCAGCGCTCGGAGGCCAGGTTGTGGCCCAGGTAGTAGAAGCCCTTGTTCTCCTCGCCGAGCAGGTCCTCGACCGGCACCTTCACGTCGACGAACGCCAGCTCGGCGGTGTCGGAGGTGCGCAGGCCGAGCTTGTCCAGCTTGCGGCCGATGGAGTAGCCCTCGGACTTGGTGTCCACGGCGAAGAGGGAGATGCCGTGGCGGCGGTCCTCGGCGGTGGGGGCGGAGGTGCGGGCGCAGACGATCACGCGGTCGGCGTGGACGCCGCCGGTGATGAAGGTCTTGGCGCCGTTGAGGACGTAGTGGGTGCCGTCCTCGGAGAGCTTGGCGGTGGTCTTCATGCCCGCGACGTCGGAGCCGGTGCCCGGCTCGGTCATGGCGAGCGCCCACATCTCCTCGCCGGTGACGAACTTCGGCAGGTAGCGCTTCTTCTGCTCGTCGGTGGAGAGCATCTTGATGTAGGGCAGGGCGAGCAGCACGTGCACGCCGGAGCCGCCGAACTGGACGCCCGCGCGCGAGGTCTCCTCGTACAGGACGGCCTCGAACTTGTGGGTGTCCAGGCCCGCGCCGCCGAACTCCTCGGGCACGTTGATGCCGAAGATGCCCAGCTCGCCCAGCTTGTCGTAGAACTCGCGCGGCGCCTGGCCCGCGGCGAACCACTCGTCGTAGACCGGGACGACCTCGGCCTCGATGAAGGCGCGGATGGTCTCCCGGAACGCCTCGTGGTCCTCGTTGAATACGGTACGGCGCACGGTGCGTCTCCTCCGGTGTGCGGGCGGGCCCAGTTGTCTAAGCGCTTGCTCAGCCTGTCGTCTACGAAGTTACCCATCGGTCACCCACCCTGTCCAGACTCCTCGCCTGTGATCCAGGCCCGCCCCACGGAGTCGTACCCGTACACGGGCCGCCCCTTCGCCCCGCTCGTCCGAAAGGGTGCGCCGTCCTCGTCCCCGATCCGGACCGTGCCCCGGCGCCCCTCCGAGCTCCACTCCAGCTCCAGGTACCAGCGGCAGTCGCACCCCGCCGCCCCCGCCGAGACCAGCAGCTCCTCCGGCTCGGCGGCGCTGACCGCGTACGGGAACGAGACCGCCGGGAGCGTCCGGCCCTCCTCCCCGGAGGCGTCGTACCCGTCCAGCGCCCGCGCCACCGGCCGCGGCCGGTCCAGGTCCACCTCGAAGCGGCGCGGCGTCACGGCCCCGCCGCACCCGTCGTCCATCCGGTACGCCGCCCACGGCAGCGGCGCGCCCCGCTCCACCACCCGCACGTGCAGCGCCTGGAGCACCACCGCCGCCGCGCCCTTCCCCTGCACCGACACCCGCACCAGCGTCTCCCCGCCGTCCACGGCCCCCTGCGCCGCCGCCCAGCTCCGCGCGTCGGCCGCCTCCGGCGGGGGAGCGGGCGTCCGCTCCACGAGGTAGGTGTGCCCGCACCCGTTCTTCCAGAGGTCCGAGGCGACCGTCCACGTCAGCGGCGCCGGTGATTCGGCGGCCCGCTCCCGGGTCTTCCCGGGCAGGAGTACGGCTCCGAGCGTCACCGTCCCCACGACCGCCAGCGCCCCGCAGACCACGCCCACCCACCCCCACCGACGCCTCCGCCGCTCGGACGGGAGGCCCGGCACGCGCGCGTGCACGGGTTCCGGCTCGGGCTCGGGCGCCGGCTCGGGGACCGGCGCGGGCTCCGGCACAGCTTCCGGGGCCGGCTCCGGCTCCGGGCCGGGCTCGGGCTTCGGCTCCGCGCCGGGCTCGGGCGCGGGCGCGGGCTCCGGTGCCGGAGGGCGGCGGGCGCCGTCCGCGCGGGTCCAGGCCGCCTCCAGGGCGCGCCGCTCCTCCTCGTCCGCACCGCACAGCAGGGCGAGGCGGTCGACCACGGCGAACTCCTCCGGGACGGTCGCGCCGGAGCAGTAGCGGTGGAGGGTGGACGCGCTGACGCTCAGGCGCCGGCCCAGCGCCTCGTAACTCCTCCCGTCCCGCGCCTTCAGCGCGCGCACGAGCCGCGCGAACTCCTCGACGGCGGCGTCCTTCGGCATTCCATCCCCCTCGCCCCTGCGTCCCACCCCTCACGTCCTTGCACGTCAGCGGGGGTGGAATGGTTCCGGGACGGACGGTGGGCGCGTCACCGTTGCAGGCGGCGGGACGCCGGCCCGACGCTGGTCGAGCACTGACCGAACGACCCGACGGGGGATCCACCACCATGAGCAAGCTCCGTACCGCACTCGCCACCGCCGCCGCTGCCGCCCTGGGCCTCGCGGCCCTCGCCACGGCCCCGGCGCAGGCCGCTGCCCAGCCCGCCTTCCTCGCCGCCTCCCAGATGCCGCCGTCGTCGACGCCGTGGACCGCCACCCAGGTCTTCACCGGCGTCCCGGAGAACGGCGGCGCCCTCTGCGCCCCGTACAAGATCCCGGCGCAGAACACCCGCTACCGCGAGTTCGGCACCGAGCTCGACACCAACGGCGTCCAGATCACCACCGTCGCCCGCACCGAGGCCGACGCCGTGAAGCTGGTCGACACCCTCCGCAAGGCCCTCGCCGGCTGCGGCCCCCTCCTTGAGCGGCAGAACCCGGGCCTGCGCGCCGTCAGCGCCTCCCACGGCACGCTCGCCGTCGAGGAGGGTGCCTGGGTCTACAGCCTGGACACCGCCGACCCGCAGATCGGCACCACCGACATCCACCTCTTCTCCGTCGGCCGTGACGGCCGCACCGTCACCTTCGTCCGCTGGGGCCAGATGGGCGACTTCGAGGACGCCCCCCTGACCGCCTTCCGCACGACGACCCGCACCGCCGTGAACAAGATCTGGCCCTGACACAGTGTCATCTCGACGGATGGCGAACTACTCAGAGTGACCGTCAGGTCGCGGGGTACCGCCGTTCGGGGGATACTGAGAGGTGGGTTTCCGACGTCGGCGTGCTCGTGCGTCCAGCCGAGCGGCCCATCCGTCATCAGACCGGTACCGGTCGGGGGGACCGTTTCGAATGTGATGCGAAAGGACGCGTCATGGAACTCGAACTCGAAGCCCTCCCCGACGAGGTCATCGCCGAGATCGAGGTGCGGGACCGCTGGAGGCGCGCCACGGCCGCCGACGGCCTGGAGTTCCTCGTCACCGACATCGGGAAGTGGCCCCTGGGCAAGACGGTGCGGGTGGCGTTCCTCGACGGGAACGACCAGCTGCACGCGGACATCGAGGGTGCGACGAAGCAGATCACCGACGCCTGCAACCTGACGCTCGACTTCGGGCGGAACGGCGGGACCTACCGGAGATGGACCCCGGCCGACACGGTCCTGGCCGCCGAGGTCCGGGTCAGCTTCGACCTGCCGGGCTACTTCTCCCTGGTGGGCACCGACAGCACCGACAGCTCCATCGGCGCGGGAGGGGGTCAGGTCGGCGGCAACCCCGGCCAGCGCAGCCTCAACCTCGGGCGGTACGCGACGAACAGGCCCGCCCAGTGGGAGGGCACCGTTCGGCACGAGTTCCTGCACGCCCTGGGGTTCCACCACTCCCACCAGAACATGCGCGGCACCTGCGAGGGCGAGTTCCGCTGGGAGGACGAGGTCGGGTACGTCCCCACCCAGGACCCGGCCGGCACCTTCGTGGCGGACGCCCAGGGCCGGCGCCCCGGCATCTACACGTACCTCGCGGGCGCGCCGAACCGGTGGCCGCGGGCGAAGGTGGACCACAACCTGCGCACCGTGGACGCCCCGGATCTCGTCGCCGGGCCGTTCGACACGAAGTCCGTGATGCTGTACCGGTTCCCGGCCTTCTTCTACAAGTCCACCCCCAGCAGCTGCGCGCCGAACGGCAACGGGCAGAACCTGTCGGACGGCGACAAGCGCGGGCTCGGGCTGCTGTACCCGCACGCCGTGGACGCGTTGGCGGACCGTCAGGCCCGTGCCGACGCGGTCCTCGAGGCGCTCGGGGCCGGCCCGGAAGGGGTTCCCGAGGCGAACGGCGGCGACCTGGCCGGGGCGTACCGCAGCCGGGTCGAGGAACTGGCCGCCGAGGCCGCGAGCGCCCGCTGACCTCACCGGGACTTGAGCGCGAACCACAGCTCCATCCGTACGTCGGGGTCGTCCAGGTCCCGGTCGAGGAGCGCGGTGCAGCGGGTGATCCTCTGCCGGACGGTGTTGCGGTGGATGTCCAGGGCCGCCGCCGTCCGGTCCCAGCTGCCGTGCAGCGAGAGCCAGACCCGCAGGGTCTCGGCCAGCGGCTCGGTGAGCGGGGCGAGGAGGCCCGCGGCGTACGCGGCGGCCTCCTCGCGGTCCACCAGCGCCGCGAACCCGCCGGCCCGGTGCCGCACCAGGGCCGTCCGGGTGGCCTCCGCCCTGCGCAGCGCCCTCGCCGCCTGCGCGTCCCCGGCCGCCAGCTCCTCGGCCCCCACCGGCGCCCCGGCCCCGAGCGTCCACCCCGGCTGGGCCGTCACCTCGACCGAGGCGGGCAGCAGCAGCCGCACGGGAGAGGGGCGCGCGTCGCCGCCGACGGCCGGGTCGAGGCCGAGACGCTGATCGGCGCCCGCCCCCACACCGGCGGCGCCACCCCCGATGCCGGCGGTGCTTCCCCCGATGCCGGGGGTGCCGCCCCCCACGCCGGTGGTGCGGCCCTCCACACCAGTGGTGCCTCCCCCGATGCCGGTGGTGCCGCCCTCCACGCCAGGGGTGTCGCCCCCCGCGTCCACCAGTGCCGTTCCCAGTGCCGCCGCGAGCGAGGTCGCCGCGAAGGGGGTGCCGTCGCCGCCCCGGGCGTGCACCACCGTCCAGGGGCCGGGGCCGAGCGAACGCGCGACCTCGGCCGGGGGCGCGCCGAGGAGCAGTCGGACCAGGGACGCGTCGCGTACGGTCACGTCCGCGCCCCGGTGCGGGGCCGTGAGGAGCGAGAGCAGGACGACGGCGACGCCCGCGATCGTGTGGTCGCCGGGGCCGCGGCGGTCCGTCGCCACGCCGAGGGTCAGGCCGTCCCCGCCGCCGAGGGCGTACGCCGCGAGTCGCAGCCCGCCGCCGTCCCCGCTCGCCGAGGCCGGGCCGCCCGGGCGCGGGCCGAGGACGCCCGCCAGCTCCCGCAGGGCGCGGGCCGCCTCCGCCGGGACCTCACGGCCGGCCGCCACGGACTCCGTGCCGTCCGGCGCGAAGAGGACCGCCCGCCCCGCGAGCCGGGACGCGAGCGCGCCGAGCACCGCGGGGACGGGGGCCGGGCGGGCGGCGGCCGTGGCGAGGGACTGCTGGGCCTCGGTCACCCGGCGCAGCTCGTACAGCCTGGCCTCCGCCATCAGCCGCCACAGCGCCCGCGCGACGGCGGTGAACGGCGTCCTCGGCGGCACCTCGACCAGCGGGAGGCCGTGCCGCGCGCAGGCCTCGACGAGCCCGGCCGGGACGGTGTCGTACACCGGCGTCACCCCGAAGGCGAGCGCCGCGGCCCCCGCCTCCACGACCCGCCCGACGTAGTGCGCCGGGTCGGTGAGCTGGACGCCCGCCGTCATCAGCAGCTCGCCGCCCAGGAGGTACGGATAGGGGTCGGCCATCTCCGAGGTGTGCACCCAGTGCAGCGGTACGTCGCCGGGCCCGGCGAGCAGCCGCAGACCGAGGTCCGGGTGCGCGAGCAGCGCGGCCAGCGGGACCGGCGGCGCGGGGGGAGTGGAGCCGGGCCCGGGCTCCGGGGCGGTCGGTGCGGTCATCGGAGTGGCCCCTTCGTACATTCACGGTCCGTACAGTGGAGGGAACGTACACTTCAATGTCGCTTTCGGGCCACTTACCGTCGAGCCGGACCCACCGACACCCCCAGGAGGACCCCGACCATGAGCAGCAGCGACCAGAACACCCCGCGCGGCCCGATCGACTCGTCCCGCATCCCGCGGTACGCCGGTCCCGCGACGTTCGCCCGGCTGCCGCGGCTCGACGAGGTCGGCACCGCCGACGTCGCCGTGGTCGGCATCCCCTTCGACAGCGGCGTCTCCTACCGCCCCGGCGCGCGCTTCGGCGGCAACGCCATCCGCGAGGCCTCCCGCCTGCTCCGCCCCTACAACCCGGCGCAGGACGCCTCCCCGTTCGCCCTCGCCCAGGTCGCGGACGCCGGCGACATCGCCGCCAACCCGTTCAACATCAACGAGGCCGTCGAGACCATCGAGGCCGCCGCCGACGACCTGCTCGCCACCGGCGCCCGCATGATGACCCTCGGCGGCGACCACACCGTCGCCCTGCCGCTGCTGCGCTCCGTCGCCAAGAAGCACGGCCCGGTCGCCCTGCTCCACTTCGACGCGCACCTCGACACCTGGGACACCTACTTCGGCGCCGAGTACACCCACGGCACCCCGTTCCGCCGCGCCGTCGAGGAGGGCATCCTCGACACCTCCGCCCTCTCCCACGTCGGCACCCGCGGCCCGCTCTACGGCAAGCAGGACCTCACCGACGACGAGAAGATGGGCTTCGGCATCGTCACCTCCGCGGACATCTACCGCCGGGGCGCCGACGAGGTCGCCGACCAGCTGCGCCAGCGCATCGGCGACCGCCCGCTGTACATCTCCATCGACATCGACTGCCTCGACCCTGCCCACGCCCCCGGCACCGGCACCCCCGAGGCCGGCGGCATGACCTCCCGCGAGCTCCTGGAGATCCTCCGCGGCCTGTCCTCCTGCAACCTGGTCTCCGCCGACGTCGTCGAGGTGGCCCCCGCCTACGACCACGCCGAGATCACCGCGGTCGCCGCGTCGCACACGGCCTACGAGCTGACGACGATCATGAGCCGCCAGATCGCGGCGAGCCGCACCTCGATGTGACGCCGGTCGGGTCGTGGGCATACGTTCCGCAGGGCGGAACGGGTGGGCACGACCCGACCACCGGGCCGCACCCGATCGTCGAGCCACGCCCAGAGGGACCCCATGACCCACGACCACGACCTCGTGCTGCGACCCACGGAGGCGCAGACCGCCGCCGCGCTCAATCCGCCGAAGGGCCGCACCGGCGGTGACCTCGTCATCGAGACGCTGTCGGGGCTGGGTGCGACGACCGTCTTCGGCCTCCCCGGCCAGCACGCGCTCGGAATGTTCGACGCGCTGCGCCGGTCGCCGCTCCGGTACGTGGGCCTCCGGGTGGAGAACAACGCCGGCTTCGCCGCCGACGCGTACGGCCGCATCACGGGCGAGGCGGCCCCGCTGCTGCTGTCCACCGGACCCGGCGCGCTGATGTCGCTCGCCGCGCTCCAGGAGGCGGCGGCCGCGTCGGCCCCGGTCCTCGCGATCGGCAGCCAGATCCCGGTGGCCGGGCTCGGCGGCGGACGCCACGGCTACCTGCACGAGCTGCGCGACCAGCAGGCCTCGTTCAGGGACGTCGTGAAGTCCGTGCACACCGTCCGCACCCAGTCCCAGATCCCGTCCGCGCTCGCGGCGGCCTGGGAGTCGGCGCTGACGGCCCCGCACGGGCCGGTGTGGGTGGAGATCCCGCAGGACGTGCTCACCGCCGAGACCCTCCTGCCCGTGGTCACGGCGATGGACGCGACGCCCGAGGACGTCGCACCGCGCCCGGAGCTCACCGCGGTCGCGGCCGACCTGCTGACGAGGGCGGAGCGGCCGGCGATCATCGCGGGCGGCGGCGTCGTGCGCTCCGACGCGTCCGGCAAGCTGCGGGCCCTGGCGGAGCTGATCGACGCGCCCGTCGTCACCACCTTCGGCGGCAAGGGCGCGTTCCCGTGGGCGCACCCGCTGTCGCTCCAGTCCTGGCTGGAGGACCGGCACACCACCGACTTCCTGGAGGACGCCGACGTCCTCCTCGTCGTGGGCTCCGGGCTCGGCGAACTGTCCTCGAACTACCACACGTTCGCGCCGCGCGGCCGGGTGATCCAGATCGAGGCCGACGCCGGGAAGCTGGAGTCCAACCATCCGGCGCTGGGCATCCACGCGGACGCGCGGCTCGCCCTCCAGGCCCTCCTGGAGACGGCCGGGAAGCGCACCGACCCGACCGCGGCCGAGCGGGTCTCGGCCGTCCTGACCAAGGTCAGGGAGCGGATCGCCGCCCAGGACCTCGGCCTGGAGCAGCGGGTCGTCGCGGCGGTGCGGAAGGCGCTGCCGGCCCGGGCGCCGAGCTTCTGGGACATGACGATCCTGGCCTACTGGGCCTGGTCGGCGTTCGACGCCCGGCACCCCAACACCATGCACTCCGCCCAGGGCGCCGGCGGCCTCGGCTACGCCTTCCCCGCCGCCCTCGGCGCGGCCGTCGCCGACCCGTCCGAGCCGGTCCTCGCGGTCTCCGGCGACGGCGGCGCGATGTACTCGATCGCGGAGCTGGCCACGGCGAAGCAGTACGGGCTCGACGTGACCTGGCTGATCGTCGACGACGGCGGCTACGGCATCCTGCGCGAGTACATGACGGACGCCTTCGGCGAGACCACGGGCACCGAGCTGACCCGCCCCGACTTCGTCGCGCTGGCCGAGTCCTTCGGCGTCCCCGCCACCCTCACCGACCCCGACCACCTGGCGACGCACCTCGCCGAGGCCCTCGCGACCCCCGGCCCCTCCGTCGTGGTCCTCCCGGCCCTCCTCCGCATGTTCGAACCGACCCACCTCTGAGCGCCCCCGCGGGTGCGCGTGCGGTACGGGTGACGTCCGGTCCCTGGTCCTAGGACCAGGGACCGGTTTCGTCCCCGGGTTTGTTGCGGTGGGATGAAATCGCACGTCGGCCGCGTTGGGAGTTCCGGTAGAGCAGGACGAGCGGGAGGCCACTGGTGGCGGAGACCGGGCGGAAACAGCAGGGGTGGGCGCGGAGGCTGGCCGGGTACGCGTGGCGGTACAAGGCGAACACGCTGCTGGCACTCGGGTCCTCGCTCGCGGGCATGGCCGTGCTGGCCTTGGTGCCGCTGGTGACCAAGGTGATCATCGACGACGTGATCGGGACGAAGACCCGGGACCTCGCGGTGTGGACCGGACTCCTGATCGGCGCCGCGGTCCTCGTCTACGTCCTGACGTACGTCCGCCGGTACTACGGGGGCCGCCTCGCCCTCGACATCCAGCACGACCTGCGCACGGACATGTACCGGACGATCACGCGGCTCGACGGGCGGCGGCAGGACGAGCTGTCCACCGGGCAGGTGGTGGGGCGGGCGACCAGCGACCTCCAGCTGATCCAGGGCCTGCTGTTCATGCTGCCGATGACGATCGGCAACTTCCTGCTGTTCTTCATCTCGCTGGCCGTCATGGCCTGGTTGTCGGTCCCGCTCACCCTGGTTGCGCTCGCCGTCGCCCCCGCCCTGTGGTTCATCGCCAAGCGCAGCCGCACCCGCCTCCACCCGGCCACCTGGCACGCCCAGCAGCAGGCCGCGGCCGTCGCCGGCGTCGTCGACGGGGCCGTGACCGGCGTCCGGGTCGTGAAGGGCTTCGGGCAGGAGGACCAGGAGACCGGCAAGATCAGGGAGGCCGGGCGGAAGCTGTTCGCCGGCCGGCTCCGGACGGTCAGGCTGAACGCGAAGTACACCCCCGCGCTCCAGGCCGTCCCCGCCCTCGGCCAGGTCGCCGTCCTCGCCCTCGGCGGCTGGCTCGCCTACCGCGGGCAGATCACCCTCGGCACCTTCGTCGCCTTCTCCGCCTACCTGGCCTCGCTCGTCGGCCCGGTCCGGATGCTCGCCGTGGTCCTCACCATCGGCCAGCAGGCCCGCGCCGGCGTCGAGCGGGTCGTCGAGCTCATCGACACCGAGCCCGCCATCCAGGACGGCACCAGGGAACTGCCGGCCGACGTGCCCGCGACCGTCGAGTTCGACGACGTGTCCTTCGCCTACCAGGACGGCACCCCCGTCCTCGACGGCTTCTCCCTGGAGATCCGGCCCGGCGAGACCGTCGCCGTCGTCGGCGCCTCCGGCTCCGGAAAGTCGACCGTCTCGCTGCTCCTGCCCCGCTTCTACGACGTGACCCACGGCGCCGTCCTCGTCGGCGGCCACGACGTCCGCGAGCTCACCCTCGACTCCCTGCGCGCCGCGATCGGACTCGTCCCCGAGGACTCGTTCCTCTTCTCCGACACCGTCCGCGCCAACATCGCGTACGGCGCCCCGGACGCCACCCCGGAGCAGATCGAGACCGCCGCACGCGCCGCCCAGGCCGACCGGTTCATCGCCGAGCTGCCCGACGGGTACGACACCAAGGTCGGCGAGCACGGCCTCACCCTCTCCGGCGGCCAGCGCCAGCGCCTCGCACTGGCCCGCGCGATCCTCACCGACCCCCGCCTGCTGCTCCTCGACGACGCCACCTCCGCCGTCGACGCCAAGGTCGAGCACGAGATCCACGAGGCGCTGAAGTCGGTGATGGCGGGTCGTACGACCCTGCTCATCGCGCACCGCCGCTCCAGCCTCGGCCTCGCCGACCGGATCGCCGTCCTGGACGGCGGCCGGCTCTCCGACATCGGCACCCACGAGGAACTGGAGGAGCGCTCGGAGCTCTACCGGCGGCTCCTCACCGACCCCGACGAGCTGGGGGCCGTCTCGCCCGGCCACGCGGCGGCGTCAGCCGAGCCTCCCGAGGACCGCATGCTGCGGGCCGAGCTGGACGCCGAGTTCGACGCCGAGCGGGGCATCACCCCCACCCTGTGGGTGCGGGACGGCGCCGCCGACCGGGAGAGCGCCGCGCCCGGCGCCACCCCCGAACTGCTCGCCGCCGTCGCCGCCCTGCCGCCCGCCGTCGACACCCCCGCCGTCGACGAGACCCGGGCCGTCTCGGCGGAGGACGCGTACGGCCTGCGCAGGCTGCTCCGCGGCTTCGGCGCCCCGCTGCTCATCAGCCTCGGGCTCGTCGCCCTCGACGCCGGCGCGGGCCTCCTGCTGCCGGTCCTGATCCGGCACGGCATCGACGAGGGCGTGAACCGGCTGGCGATCGGCGCCGTCTGGGCGGCCTCCGCGCTCGCCCTGGTCACCGTGCTCGTGCAGTGGGTCGCGCAGACCGCCGAGACCCGCATGACGGGCCGTACCGGCGAGCGGGTCCTCTACGCGCTGCGCCTCAAGATCTTCGCCCAGCTCCAGCGGCTCGGCCTCGACTACTACGAGCGCGAGCTCACCGGCCGGATCATGACCCGGATGACCACGGACGTGGACGCCCTGTCGACGTTCCTGCAGACGGGCCTGGTCACCGCCTTCGTCTCGGTCGTGACCTTCTTCGGGATCATGGTCGCGCTGCTCGTGCTCGACCTCCAGCTCGCCCTGGTCGTCTTCGCGACCCTGCCCGTCCTCGCCGTCGCCACGTACTTCTTCCGCCGGTCGAGCGTGCGGGCGTACGAGCTGGCGCGCGACCGGATCAGCGTCGTCAACGCCGACCTCCAGGAGTCCGTCACCGGCCTCCGGATCGTGCAGGCCTTCCGCCGCGAGCAGGCCGTCGCGGACCGGTTCGGCGCCCGCAGCGAGGAGTACCGCGCGGCGCGCGTCCGGGGCCAGTGGCTGATCTCGGTCTACTTCCCGTTCGTCACGCTGCTGTCCTCCGCCGCGGCCGCCGCCGTCATGATCGTCGGTGCGAACCGCATCGAGGCCGGCACGCTCACCACCGGCGCCCTCGTCGCCTACCTCCTCTACATCGACCTCTTCTTCGCCCCCGTCCAGCAGCTCTCGCAGGTCTTCGACGGCTACCAGCAGGCCTCCGTCTCGCTGAAGCGGATGCAGGAGCTGCTCCGGGAGCCGACGTCCACGGCCCCCGCCGCCGCGCCCCTCGGCGTGCGGTCGCTGCGCGGCGAGATCGCCTTCGAGGACGTGTCCTTCGGATACGGCTCCGCCGACGCGGGCGAGGAGGCGCTCACCGGCATCGACCTGCGCATCCCCGCCGGGCAGACCGTCGCCTTCGTCGGCGAGACCGGCGCCGGCAAGTCCACCCTCGTCAAGCTGGTCGCGCGGTTCTACGACCCGACGGGCGGCCGGGTCACGGCCGACGGCACCGACCTGCGGGACCTCGACCTCACCGCGTACCGCCACCGGCTCGGCGTCGTCCCGCAGGAGTCGTACCTCTTCGCCGGGACGATCCGCGACGCCGTCGCGTACGGCCGTCCCGAGGCGACCGACGCCGAGGTCGAGGCGGCGGCCCGCGCGGTCGGCGCCCACGACATGATCGCCACGCTCGACGGCGGCTACCTCCACGAGGTCGCCGAGCGGGGACGGAACCTGTCCGCGGGGCAGCGCCAGCTCATCGCGCTCGCCCGCGCCGAACTCGTCGACCCGGACATCCTGCTCCTCGACGAGGCCACCGCCGCCCTCGACCTCGCCACCGAGGCGCAGGTCAACCGGGCCGCCGACCGCCTCGCCGGCCGCCGCACCACGCTCGTCGTCGCCCACCGCCTCACCACGGCCGCCCGCGCCGACCGTGTGATCGTCATGGACCACGGCCGGGTGGCCGAGGACGGCACCCACGACGAACTCCTCGCCCTCGGCGGCCGGTACGCCGCCCTCTGGAGCACCTTCATCGGGGAGGCCGAACCCGAGCGGGTCTGACCTCCCCCGCAGCGCACGAACGCGGCCGACCGGCCTTCCCCCGGTCGGCCGCGGCCGTTTCCCGGGCGCCCGTCAGGCTGCTTCCGGGCGCCGGCGCGACCGCTCTCCGGGGGCTGCCCGACCGCTTCCCGGCGCACGCCGGGCCGGGCGCGCTTTCCGGCCTTCCGGCGTCGCCCCGGATAGCCGGAGGCAACCATTCCGGGGTGGGGTGCGTCGTACGGCCGTATGCCCGTACGGCGATTCACCCGGGAGGGGAGCGCATGACCTCGGACCCGACGGCCACGGACCACCGCGCCGGCCGGCGCGGCGGCGGGCGGCGACCGGCGGGCGGGCCCGCCCGGGCGCTCGCCCGCGTGCTCGGCCCGCTCCTCGCCGCCCTCGCGCTGCTCGTGCTGCCCGGCCCGGGGCCCGGCGGCGGGACCGCCGACGCCGCCTCCGTCTGCCACGGCCGGCCGACCAGGACGTACGCCTTCTCCACGGGCGAGGTGCGGGTGTACCGGACCCGGAACTACGTCTGCGCCGTCACCGTGGCCAAGCGGCCCGGCCCGCGCCGCCCGATGTCCGTCTCCCTCCAGCCGCGCGGCGGGCGGCCCGCCGTCAAGGCCGGGCGGTTCGACCGGCAGGCCGGTCCCGTCACCGTCCACGCCCTCAACCGCTGCGTGCGGGTGAACGGTTCGGTGGCCGGGAGGGGCACGGCCACGGGCTGGATCCTGTGCTGATGTGAAGGAAAGTCCAAGAGTAAGGACCAACTGGGTCTGGCGGTCCACACGTTGCCCCCGCTAGGTTCGCGACACCGTTGTGAACCAAGGGGAGGGTGAATGCGCAAGTCGCTGAGATGGGCGCTGTCGCTTTCGGTGCTCATAGGCACCGTCGGGTCGACCGGAACGGCTACCGCCGTGGACGCGGAGACCGGCAGCGCGACCGTCGTCGACTCGCAGAGCACGAGTACGGACATCAAGGACCGCATCCTGGCGATCCCCGGGATGAGCCTGATCGAGGAGAAGCCGTACGCCGGCTACCGCTACTTCGTCCTGGAGTACGTCCAGCCGATCGACCACCACCGCCCGTGGGCGGGCACGTTCAAGCAGCGCCTCTCGCTCCTCCACAAGGACACGAGTCGCCCCACCGTCTTCCGCACCAGCGGATACGGCCTGAGCACCACGCCGAGCCGGACCGAGCCGACCCGGATCATCGACGGCAACCAGGTCTCCATGGAGTACCGCTTCTTCACGCCGTCCCGTCCGCAGCCCGCCGACTGGTCCAAGCTCGACATCTGGCAGGCGGCCAGCGACCAGCACCGGATCTACACGGCGCTGAAGAAGATCTACGGCAAGAACTGGCTGTCCACCGGCGGCTCCAAGGGCGGCATGACCGCCACGTACTACGAGCGCTTCTTCCCGCGCGACATGGACGGCGTCGTCGCGTACGTCGCCCCGAACGACGTGGTGGAGAAGGAGGACTCGGCGTACGACCGGTTCTTCGAGACCGTCGGTACGAAGGACTGCCGCGACCGCCTGAACAACATGCAGCGCGAGGCCCTCGTCCGCCGCGAGCCGCTGGAGAAGAAGTTCCAGGCCTGGGCCGAGTCCGAGGGCGCCACCTTCAACACCCTCGGCTCGCTCGACAAGGCCTACGAGGCCGTCGTCCTCGACTTCGTCTGGGGCTTCTGGCAGTACTACGGCCAGGACGTCTGCGACCAGATCCCGGACGCGGCGACCGCGAGCGACGACACCGTCTACGAGACGATCGACGCCTACTCCGGCTGGTCCGCCTACACCGACCAGGGCCTGGAGTACTACACGCCGTACTACTACCAGGCGGCGACCGAGCTCGGCTCGCCCTCCATCAAGCAGCCGCACCTCGCCGGCCTGAGCCGCTACGGCTACCAGCCGGCCGGCAGCTTCGTGCCGCGCGAGATCCCCATGAAGTTCAAGCCGCAGGTCATGCGCGACGTCGACGACTGGGTCCGCAAGAACGCGAACCACATGCTCTTCGTCTACGGCGGCAACGACCCGTGGGGCTCCGAGAAGTTCCGTCTCGGCAAGGGCGCGCGCGACAGCTTCGTCTACACGGCCCCGGGCGCCAACCACGGCGCCAACGTGGCCGGGCTCGTCGACGCCGAGCGCGAGAACGCCACCGCCCGCATCCTCGCCTGGGCCGGCGTCCCCGCCCCCGCCGTCCAGGCCGCCCAGCCCCTCGCCCGCTTCGACTCCCGCCTCGACGCGGTCGTCGACGAGGACACCACCCGGGAGCACGGGCTGCGCCCGTAGCGCCTGAGCGTGACAGCGGGGTGCGTCCCGGCGGACGCACCCCGCTTTCGCGTCTACCGCGCGTACGACAGGCCGTGGCCCACCGGGTAGAGGACCCGGGAGGGGTCGTCGGCGTGCTGGACGGGGACGGGGAGGCGGCCGAGCGGGCGGGCGCGGCCGGCGAGGACGCGGACCGCGGCGCGGAGTTCGACGTCGGTCCAGGAGTAGCTGGCGAGGGTGGCCCGCTGCCCGGAGATCCGGGCGATGTCGTAGGGGTTGCGGATGGCGACCGTGACGACGGGGATCCCGGTGGCGACGAGCCGGGCGACGAGGGTGCGCTGGGGACTCGTCGCGGAGACGTTGTACGTGCCGACGAGGATCGCGGACTTGCCGGCCGCCGCGGCGACCGCTTCGTCGATCTTCGCGGCCGTGGGGGTGATCCCGGTGGAGAGCGCGGTCGCGGTGAAGCCCAGTTCGTTCAGGGCGGTGGCGAGGGTCGTGGTCGGCGGGCCCGTCGTGCCGGACGGCGAGGCGGGGTCGGCGCCGACGACGAGGACGGAGCCGTGGGTGGCGGGGCTCAGGGGGAGGAAGTCGTCCTCGTTGAGGAGCAGGGTCGTCGTGGCCTCGGCGATCCGGTCGGCCCCGGCGCGGTGGGCGGCGGTGCCGACGACGCGGTCGACGCCGGCCCGGGTCACGTACGCCTTCCGGAACAGGCCGAGCTTCGCCTTGAGCCGCAGGATGCGCAGGATCGATTCGTCGAGCCGGGCCTCCGTCAGCTCGCCGTCCCGGACCGCCGCCAGGACCGCGTTCCAGGCGACGTCGAGCTTGGGCGGGTTGAGCAGCTGGTCGACGCCGGCCTTGAGGGCGAGGACCGGGACGCGCGCGTCCCCGTACTTGGTGCGCACGCCCTCCATGCCGAGCGCGTCCGTGACCACCACGCCGTCGTAGCCGAGCTGTTCGCGCAGGATGCCGGTGAGGATGGGCCGGGACAGCGTCGCGGGGTCCTCGCTGGGGTCGAGCGCGGGGACGACGATGTGCGCGGTCATGATCGAGTCGATCCCGGCGGCGATGGCGGACCGGAAGGGCGGCGCGTCGAGCTCGGCCCACTGCTCCCGGGTGTGGGTGATGGTCGGCAGGCCGTAGTGGCTGTCGACGGCGGTGTCGCCGTGTCCGGGGAAGTGCTTGGAGGTGGCCGCGATCCCGGCCCGCTGGTATCCCTTCACCTGCGCGGCGACGAGGCCGGCGACCGCCTGCGGGTCGGAGCCGAACGAGCGGACGCCGATGACCGGGTTGGCGGGGTTGACGTTCACGTCGGCGACCGGGGCGTAGTTCTGCCGGATGCCGACGGCCGCGAGTTCCTCGCCCGCGATCTGCGCGGCCTTGCGGGCGTCCGCGTGCGAACCGCCGGCGCCGAGGGCCATCGCCCCGGGCAGCAGGGTGGCGGGCTTCCCGACCCGGCAGACGATGCCGTGCTCCTGGTCGGTGGAGATGAGCACCGGGATCGGCGTCGGCTGGGCGAGCGCGGCCTGCTGGATCCCGTTGGAGAGCGCGGCGATCTGCTGCGGGTCACGGGTGTTGTGGGCCCAGGCGAAGTAGATGACGCCGCCCACGTGGTAGCGCTCGACGAGTTCGGCGGCGGTCCGGACGCCGATCTCGGTCAGGTTGGCGTCGATGTCGGCCTGGTCCGGCGTGGTCGCGGAGTGGCCGTACACCCGCATCACGAAGAGCTGGCCGACCTTCTCCTCCAGGGACATCCGGTCGATGATCCGCCGGAGCCTCCGGTCGTCGGTCCCGGCCTGGGCCACCGGTGCGGTGACCCCGGTGACGGCTGCCGCCGCGGCTGCGGCGGTCACCGTGAGAAGGGTGCGTCGGGAGGGGGCGGGGGCGCGGTGGTGCACTGCTGCTCCTTCCGGCCGTGCGGGATGAAGGAAACTTCCAAGGTGTCACGGATAGCCCGAAAGTAACTGCCAGGTCAAGGATCCGCGCAGGAATCGTCCACGTGCTCCTCACCCGGCGGAGGCGATCGAAGGCCAGAGCTCCTGGAGCGTACGGACCGTCTCCCGGATCGCCGGGCGCCGCGCCGCACCGGTCCGCCACATGGCGTGCAGCCGGCGCGTCGGCATCGGGTCGAGCCGCACCGGCACCACCTCGGGCGGCAGCCCGCCCCGCCCGAGCCGGGGGACCAGCGCGATCCCGAGGCCGGCCGCCACCAGCGCGACCTGCGTGTGGTTCTCCTCCGCCTGATGGACGATCAGCGGCTCGTACCCCGTCGCCCGCAGCGTCCGCGTCAGCCAGTCGTGGCAGACCGTCCCCGGCGGCTGCGAGATCCACCGCTCCGCCGCCAGCTCCTCCCGCCGCACCGACCCCCGCGCCGCCAGCGGGTGGTCCCGGTGGACGAGGAGGTCGCACAGGTCGTCGCCGATGACCGCCCGCTCGACCCCCGGCGGCGTCGGCAGCGGAGCGATGTCCCAGTCGTGGGCCACGGCCAGGTCGATCACGCCGCGCGCCACCAGGTCGACCGACAGGTGCGGATCCACCTCCGAGAGGCGGGCGTCGAGCTCGGGGTGGAGCCGGCCGAGCTCCGCGAGGGCCCGGGGCATCAGCCCGCGCGCCGCGCTGGCGAAGCAGCCGATCGCGAGCCGCCCGGACGGCAGGCCCCGCCGCTCTTCGAGCCGCACCTCCGCCCGCTCGACGAGGGCGAGCAACTGCCGTGCGGTGGCGGCCAGATGATGGGCGTCGTCGGTGAGGCGGACGCCGCGCCCGCTGCGTTCGAGCAGGGTCGTGCGGGTCTCCCGCTCCAGCTTGGCGATCTGCTGCGAGACGGCGGACGGCGTGTAGCCGAGGGCGGTGGCGGCGGCGCCGACACTGCCGTGGACGGCGACGGCGTGCAGGGCGCGAAGGCGGCCGAGATCCAGCATGGGCTTCTCCTGGCGGTGCCGGTCGATGAAGGAACGCTTCATCCCACCATGAAGGAACCCGTGCTGGTGCTACACGGTCGGGACCGGCGATGCTCGATCGCATGCGCCCCGCACACCTCGCCCTCGCCGCCCTGGTCGCCGCCGTCTGGGGCGTCAACTTCGTCGTCATCGAGATCGGCCTCGACCACTTCCCGCCGCTGCTCTTCTCCGCACTCCGCTTCCTCGCCGCCGCCCTGCCCGCGGTGTTCCTCGTCGGCCGCCCGAAGGTCGCCTGGGATGGGGGCTCCCCTGCTCGAACGGAGTTGAGAGCTTGGGGAAGGATCGCGGGCGTCGGACTCGTCCTCGGCGTCGCCAAGTTCGGCCTCCTCTTCACCGGCATGGACCTCGGCGCCCCGGCCGGACTCTCCTCCCTCGTCCTCCAGGTCCAGGCCGTCTTCACCGCCCTCTTCGCCTTCGCCGCCCTCGGCGAACGCCCCGGCCGCCGCAAGCTCGCCGGGATGGCCGTCGCCCTCGCCGGGATCGGCGTCGCCGCCGTCGACGAGGGCGCGGCGGGATCCGCGACCGGCTTCGTCCTGGTGATCGCGGCGGCGGCCTGCTGGGGCGTCTCCAACGTCCTGACCCGCAAGGCCGCCCCGCCCGACGCGCTCAACTTCATGGTGTGGGTCAGCACCGTGCCCGTCCTGCCGCTGCTCGCCCTCTCCCTCCTCCTGGAGGGCCCCGAACGGGATCTCGCCGCCCTGCGCGGACTGGACTGGACCGGCGCCGGCGTCATCGTCTACGTCGCCTGGATCACCACCGTCTTCGGCTTCGGCGCCTGGGGGTTCCTCCTCCGCCGCTACCCGGCCTCCTCCGTCGCCCCCTTCTCCCTCCTCGTCCCCGTCTTCGGCATGTCCTCGGCCGCGCTGTTCCTCGGGGAGGGCGTGAGCCCGCTCCGCTGGTGCGCGGCCGCGCTGCTGGTGGGGGGAGTGGCGCTGACGTCGTTCCAGCGGAAGGCCGCCGGCGGCGGGCGGTCGGCGGTCGGGGAGCCGGCGGTCACGCGCCCGGTGGCCGAGGAGGCGAGGGTCGGGGAGCCGGAGGCCCCGGGCGCCGAAAACATGATCGACACCCCCGGGGGGCCGGGCTACCGTGTCACGCCGGTGTGACCGTGCCCCACTGAAAGGCTCCGCCCCGTATGACCTTCGAGAACGTCACCGTCGACAGCTCCGAACCCGCCCCCGGCGCCGTCCTGCTCGTCGGCATCCCGGGAAGCGGGAAGAGCACCGTCGCGGCGGCCCTCGCGGCCCGCTTCGCCCGGTCCGCGCACATCGAGGTCGACGACCTGCAGGAGCTGATCGTCCAGGGCTGCCACTGGCCGAGCCCGGACGGCGACCCCGAGGCGGACCGGCAGATCCTGCTGCGGGCCCGCAACGGCTCCCTGCTCGCGGACAGCTTCGCCTCGGCGGGCTTCCTGCCGGTCCTCGACGACGTGGTCGTACGCCGCTCCCACCTGGACTTCTACCGCGCCCACGTCAAGGCGGTGCCGCTCCACGTGGTGGTCCTCGCCCCCGGCCCCGACAAGGCCTGGGAGCGCAACAACGCCCGCCACAAGAAGCTCACGACGAACTGGGCCTTCCTGGACGAGGCCATGCGCGCCGAACTGTCCGGCGAGGGCGTCTGGATCGACAACGCGGACCAGACCGTCGAGGAGACCGTCGAGGCGGTCCTGGCGGCGACGGGCCTGAAGCCGGAGAAGTAACCGGCCCTCGGCCCGAGTTCTCAGTCCTCGGAGCGGGGGAACCCGCCGGTCTCGACGACGATCTCCCGGCCTTCGAGGGGGAGGGTCAGGTCCTCGCCGAAGGGGATGCGCTCCTGATCCGTGTAGACGCCGGTCCGGGCGGGGGCGCTGTGGACGACGCAGACGTTCTCGGAGGGGTCGATGATCACGTAGAGCGGGATCGCGCACTCCGCGTACATGCGGAGCTTCTTCTCGAAGTCGTTGTCCCGTGTGCCGAGCGAGACGATCTCCAGGACGGCCTCAAGGCTGTGCCACTCGAAGCGGCCCCGGTTGTTCCGCTCGGAGCCGGGGGCGACGATCGCCAGGTCGGGGGCGTATCCGTACAGACTCGACGGGAAGTCGATCATGACGTCCGAGAGGATCTCACCGTGTCCCGCGAGCTGCTGCTCGATCTGGGGGGCGGCCCGCAGGATCACTTTCCACTGCCGCTCGCCCCGGGGGGTCATGATGATCTTTCCGTCCGTGATCTCGACGCGGTAGCCGTTGGGCAGGTTGACGCCGTCCAGGACGTCCCACGCGCTGGAAAGGTCCATCAGTATCGTCATGCGATCCTCCAGGTGGCGCTCGTCGCCACGATAGCCGTCCGCTACCCCCGAGGCCGGGCCGTCGACCCCCGCACCACCAGCTCTCCCGGGACCGTCACCGGGCCGCCCGCCGGGGGCTCCTCCGCGCCCATCGCCAGGCGGCCCGCCCGGGCGCCCGCCTCGTGGAGCGGGAGGCGGACGGTCGTGAGGGCCGGGACCGCGTCCACCGAGAAGGGCAGGTCGTCGAAGCCCGCCACCGAGACGTCGTCCGGGATCGACAGGCCCCGCTCCCGCAGGGCCGCGCAGACGCCGAGTGCCACCGTGTCGTTGGCGGCGACGACCGCCGTCAGGGCCGGGTCTCGGGCGAGGAGTTCGGCGGTCGCGTCGTACCCGGAGCGGCGGTCGTAGGGGCCGTGGACGGTCGGGCCCTCGGGGACGCCCGCCGCGGCGAGGGCGTCGCGGTGGCCTTCGAGGCGGTGCCGGGTGGTCGTGCGGTCGGCGGGCCCGGCCACGTAGCCGATGCGCCGGTGGCCGAGGGCGAGCAGGTGCTCGGTGAGGAGCCGCGCGCCGGTGCGGTTGTCGAAGACGAGGGCCGCGGTGTGGGCGTCGCCGGGCGCCGGCGGGCGGCCGCAGAGCACGACCCGGGTGTCGGCCTCGGCGAGTTTGGCCAGTTTGCCCGCCGTCGCCGCGAGGTGCCCGGGGTCCTCCAGGGAGCCGCCCATGAGGATCACGGCGGCGGCCCGCTGCCGCTGGAGCAGGGTGAGGTAGGTGAGTTCGCGTTCGGGGGAGCCGCCGGTGTTGCAGACGACGGCGAGCTTCTGCCCTCCGGCCCGGCCCGTCGCGCTCTCCCCGATGGAGCTCTGCGCCGCGCTCGCCATGATCCCGAAGAAGGGGTCGGCGATGTCGTTGACCAGCACTCCGACCAGGTCGGACGTGGCGGCGGCGAGGGAGCTCGCGGGGCCGTTGAGGACGTAGTCCAGCTCGTCGACGGCGCGCAGGACCCGTTCGCGGGTGGAGGCGGCGACCGGGTAGTTGCCGTTGAGGACGCGGGAGACGGTCGCGGGGGAGACCCGGGCGCGGGCTGCCACGTCCGCCAGGGTGACGGTCATCGTGTGCGTACCTCCGGGGCCCTTGTCGACGGTGATGTCGGCAGGCTAGCGTCATCGTCGATGGAAAGCGCTTTCTATCGAGGCGCGGAGCACCGGGGAGAGGAATCTTTCGTGACACGCAGGACAGTCCGCATCGCCATGAACGGCGTCACCGGACGCATGGGCTACCGCCAGCACCTCGTCCGCTCGATCCTCGCCCTGCGCGAACAGGGCGGCCTCGACCTCGGCAACGGCGAGACCCTCTGGCCCGAGCCCGTCCTCGTCGGCCGCCGCGAGCCGGCCCTGCGCGCCCTCGCCGAGCGCCACGGCCTCACCGAGTGGTCGACCGACCTCGACGCTGTCCTCGCCGACGACACCGTCGACGTCTACTTCGACGCCCAGGTCACCTCCGCCCGCGTCGAGGCCCTCACCAAGGCCATCGCGGCCGGCAAGCACGTCTACACCGAGAAGCCCACCGCCGCCGACCTCGCCGGCGCCCTGGAGCTCGCCCGCCTCGCCGAGGAGAAGGGCATCAAGCACGGCGTCGTCCAGGACAAGCTCTTCCTCCCCGGCCTGCTCAAGCTCAAGCGGCTCATCGACGGAGGCTTCTTCGGCGAGATCCTGTCCGTGCGCGGCGAGTTCGGCTACTGGGTCTTCGAGGGCGACTGGCAGGACGCCCAGCGCCCCAGCTGGAACTACCGCGCCGAGGACGGCGGCGGCATCGTCGTCGACATGTTCCCGCACTGGGAGTACGTGCTCCACGAGCTCTTCGGCCGGGTCACCTCCGTCACCGCCCACGTCGCCACCCACGTCCCGCGCCGCTGGGACGAGCACGGCAAGCCCTACGAGGCCACCGCCGACGACGCCGCGTACGGCATCTTCGGTCTCGAGGGCGGCGCCGTCGCCCAGATCAACTCCTCCTGGACGGTCCGCGTCAACCGCGACGAACTCGTCGAGTTCCAGGTCGACGGCACCCACGGCTCCGCCGTCGCCGGCCTGCGCGGCTGCCGCGTCCAGCACCGCTCGGCCACCCCCAAGCCGGTCTGGAACCCCGACATCCCCGTCACCGAGTCCTTCCGCGACCAGTGGCAGGAGGTCCCCGACAACGCCGAGTTCGACAACGGCTTCAAGGCCCAGTGGGAGCTGTTCCTGCGGCACGTCGCGCTCGACGAGCCGTACCACTGGGACCTGCTCGCCGGCGCCCGCGGCGTCCAGCTCGCCGAGCTGGGCCTGCGGTCCGCAGCCGAGGGCCGCCGCCTGGAGGTCCCGGAGGTGTCGCTGTGACGCTCCGCCTGCCCGCACCCGGCGGGTCGACCAGGGAGTACACGCCCCGCGCCGAACCGCTCGCGCCCGCCCCGGGCGGCGCCCTGACCTCCCGCACGGTCTTCTCCGCCGCGCACGTCGTCGCCGACCCGTACGCCGACACCACCCCCGACTCGCCCGCGGCCGTCGACTGGGACGCCACCCTCGCCTTCCGCCGCCACCTCTGGTCGCACGGCCTCGGGGTCGCCGAGGCCATGGACACCGCCCAGCGCGGCATGGGCCTCGACTGGGCCGGGGCGGCCGAGCTGATCCGCCGCTCGGCGGCGGAGGCCCACAGCGTGGGCGGCCGCATCGCCTGCGGCGTCGGCACCGACCAGCTCACCGGCCCCGCCGACCTGGTGGACGTCCGCGAGGCGTACGAGGAACAGCTCGCGCTCGTCGAGGAGACCGGCTCCCAGGCGATCCTCATGGCCTCCCGCGCGCTCGCCGCGGCGGCCGAGGACCGGGAGGACTACCTCGACGTCTACGGCCACCTCCTCCGCCAAGCGAGCGAACCGGTGGTCCTGCACTGGCTGGGCCCGATGTTCGACCCGGCCCTGGAGGGCTACTGGGGCTCGGCGGACCTCGACGCCGCCACCGAGACCTTCCTCGAAGTGATCGCCGCCCACCCCGACAAGGTCGACGGCATCAAGGTCTCCCTCCTCGACGCCGGGCGCGAGGTCGCCCTGCGCCGCCGCCTCCCCGAGGGCGTCCGCTGCTACACGGGCGACGACTTCCACTACCCCGAACTGATCGCGGGCGACGAACAGGGCTTCAGCCACGCGCTGCTGGGCATCTTCGACCCCCTCGCGCCGCTCGCGGCCGAGGCGGTCCGGATCCTCGACACCGGTGACACCGACGGCTTCCGCAAGGTCCTCGACCCCACGGTCGCGCTCTCCCGGCACCTCTTCCAGGCCCCCACCCGCTTCTACAAGACGGGTGTGGTCCTCCTCGCCTGGCTGGCCGGCCACCAGGACCACTTCACGATGGTCGGCGGCCTCCAGTCCGCCCGTTCCCTCCCGCACCTCGCCCGCGCCTACGAACTCGCCGACGGCCTCGGCCTGTTCCCCGACCCGGCGCGCGCGGAGTCCCGGATGCGGTCCCTGCTCACCGTGCACGGAGTCCCCCAGTGAACCTCGACCGCTTCTCGATCAACCAGATGACGGTGAAGCAGCTGGCCCTCCCCGAGCTGGTCGCCCAGTGCGTCCGGCGCGGCGTCCCGGGCATCGGACTGTGGCGCGAACCCGTGCGGGAGTACGGGATCGAGGCCGCCGCCGCCCTCGTCCGGGACGCGGGCCTCACCGTCACCACCCTCTGCCGGGGCGGCTTCTTCACCACCGACGGCTGGGAGGCGGAGAACCGCGCCGCCGTCGACGAGGCCGTGACCCTCGGCACCGACACCCTCGTCCTGGTCTCCGGCGGCCTCACCCCCGCCTTCCCCGACCTCCCCTCCGCCCGGGCCCGCATCACCGAGGCCATCGGCGCCCTCGCCACCTACGCGGGGGAGCGGGGCGTCCGCCTCGCCATCGAGCCCCTCCACCCCATGTACGCCTCCGACCGCTGCGCCGTCTCCACACTCGACCAGGCCCTGGAGATCGCCGAGCACTTCCCGGCCTCGCAGGTCGGCGTCACCGTCGACACCTACCACCTCTGGTGGGACGACCGCGCCCCGGCGGCCGTGGAGCGCGCGGGCGCCGCCGGCCGCATCCACTCCTTCCAACTCGCCGACTGGACCACCCCGCTCCCCGCCGGAGTCCTCAACGGCCGCGGCCAGTTGGGCACCGGCGCCATCGACCTCCGCGCCTGGGCGGACCTGGTCGAGAAGGCCGGCTACACCGGCCCGGTCGAGGTGGAGCTCTTCAACGACGACCTGTGGGCGAGGGACGGCGTCGAGGTCCTGGAGGAGACCCTGGAGGCGTTCCTGGCGGTCTGACCCACAACCGGCGAACGGTCACCCGGCCAGGTGCCGTACGTCCTGTTGCGGTGCTACTTCCGGCCGCCGCCCAGCAGGTCGCCCAGGCCGCCGCCCTTCTTCGCGGCGGCGCGCTTGGTCAGGGCTGCGACGACCACCGGGACCAGGATGTCGACCGCGCGGTCGACCGTCGCCGGCGGGAGGCCGGTGCGCTTGGCGACCGCGTCGGCGGCCGGTCGGGCGAGTCTGGCGAGCACGCCGGCCATCAACCCGCCCGCGGCGAGGCCGCCGAGGGCGGCGACGCCCTGGAGGGGCGGTTCGGCGGAGGTCACCTCGTCGACGGCGGCGCGGACCTCGTCCGCGCTGCTCGGTTCGGCCGCGGCCAGGCGCAGTTCGCCGGAGAGCTCGGTGACCGAACTGCCCACGAGCTGCCGGGCCCCGGCGGTGTCGGTGCCGAGCACCCCGGCGATCTCCCGGAGCCGGTCGTCGCCGAGTTCGGTCAGGACCTCGTCCTGGAACGAAGAGTCAGTCATGCCGGAAACGCTACGGTTCATCACGTTTCCCGGCACCCCGAACCGGGCCTTGTCGGCCGGTGCGCCCGCGGGTGTCCGAGCCCTTCGCTACGGTCGTTGCATGTCGAACGAGGGTCGGGGGCCGGCCGTGGTCGAGGGGGTCCTGGAGCGGATCACCTACGCCAACGAGGAGAGCGGGTACACGGTCGCCCGCGTCGACACCGGCCGGGGGGCGGGGGACCTGCTGACGGTCGTCGGGGCGCTGCTCGGCGCCCAGCCGGGGGAGTCGCTGCGGATGGAGGGGCGCTGGGGCTCCCATCCGCAGTACGGGAAGCAGTTCACCGTCGACAACTACACGACGCTGCTTCCCGCCACGATCCAGGGCATCCGGCGGTACCTGGGGTCGGGGCTGGTCAAGGGCATCGGCCCGGTCTTCGCCGACCGCATCACGACGCACTTCGGACTCGACACCCTCGACGTCCTCGAAGAGGACCCCGCGCGGCTGATCGAGGTCCCGGGGCTCGGCCCGAAACGGACGAAGAAGATCATGGCCGCCTGGGAGGAGCAGAAGGCGATCAAGGAGGTGATGGTCTTCCTCCAGGGGGTCGGCGTCTCCACCTCCATCGCGGTGCGCATCTACAAGAAGTACGGGGACGCCTCGATCTCCGTCGTGCGGAACCAGCCCTACCGGCTCGCCGCCGACGTCTGGGGCATCGGCTTCCTCACCGCCGACAAGATCGCCCAGTCCGTCGGCATCCCGCACGACAGCCCGGACCGGGTGAAGGCCGGCCTGCAGTACGCCCTGTCGCAGTCGACCGACCAGGGGCACTGCTTCCTGCCCGAGGAGCGGCTGATCGCCGACGCGGTGAAGCTCCTCCAGGTCGACACGGGCCTCGTCATCGAGTGCCTCGCCGAGCTCGCGGAGGACCCCGAGGGGGTCGTACGGGAGGTGGTGCCCGGTCCCGAGGGGACGCCGGTCACCGCCGTGTTCCTGGTGCCGTTCCACCGGGCCGAGCTGTCGCTCGCGGGGCAGCTGCGGCGGCTCCTGCGCACGGAGGAGGACCGGATGCCGGCCTTCCGGGACGTGGCCTGGGACAAGGCGCTGGCCTGGCTCGCCGATCGGACGGGGGCCTCGCTCGCGCCCGAGCAGGAGGAGGCGGTGCGGCTCGCGCTGACCCGGAAGGTCGCGGTCCTGACGGGCGGCCCCGGCTGCGGCAAGTCCTTCACGGTCCGCTCGATCGTGGAGCTGGCCCGGGCCAGGAAGGCCAAGGTGGTGCTCGCCGCGCCCACCGGCCGGGCCGCCAAGCGGCTCGCCGAGCTGACCGGCGCCGAGGCCTCGACCGTCCACCGGCTCCTGGAGCTGAAGCCGGGCGGCGACGCGGCCTACGACCGGGACCGGCCGCTCGACGCGGACCTCGTCGTCGTCGACGAGGCCTCGATGCTCGACCTGCTCCTGGCGAACAAGCTGGTCAAGGCTGTGGCACCGGGTGCCCATCTGCTGCTCGTGGGGGACGTCGACCAGCTCCCCTCGGTCGGCGCGGGCGAGGTCCTCGGCGACCTGCTCGCCCCCGGCAGCCCCGTACCGGCGGTCCGGCTGACCCGGATCTTCCGGCAGGCCCAGCAGTCCGGCGTGGTCACCAACGCGCACCGGATCAACGCCGGGACCCCGCCGCTCACCCAGGGCCTGCCGGACTTCTTCCTCTTCGTCGAGGAGGAGACCGAGGACGCCGCCCGGGTGACCGTGGACGTCGCCGCCCGCCGGATCCCGGCGAAGTTCGGCCTCGACCCGCGCCGGGACGTCCAGGTCCTCGCGCCCATGCACCGCGGCCCGGCCGGCGCGGGCTCGCTCAACGGGCTGCTCCAGCAGGCGATCACCCCGGCCCGCCCCGACCTGCCGGAGAAGCGGTTCGGCGGCCGGGTCTTCCGGGTGGGCGACAAGGTCACCCAGATCCGGAACAACTACGAGAAGGGGGCCAACGGGGTCTTCAACGGCACGGTCGGCGTCGTCACGGAGCTGGACGCCGTCGAACAGCGGCTGACCGTGCGGACGGACGAGGACGAGGAGGTGCCCTACGCATTCGACGAGTTGGACGAACTCGCCCACGCGTACGCGGTCACCATCCACCGCTCGCAGGGCAGCGAGTATCCGGCGGTGGTGATTCCGGTCACCATGAGCGCGTGGATGATGCTCCAGCGGAACCTGCTCTACACGGCCGTGACCCGGGCCCGGAAGCTGGTCGTCCTGGTCGGATCCCGGCGGGCCATCGCCCAGGCGGTCCGTACGGTCTCGGCGGGCAGGCGCTTTACCGCACTGGCCCATCGCCTCACAGGGGACCCCCTCGTGTGAAAGATCACGGGGGGCTACCGGAACCGGGGCGAAGGGGGCAGGATAGGGAGGTTGGCGGCACTGAGTGCCGCCGAATGGCCCAATGAGCGACCCCGAGTGCACTCTCCTGAGCCAAATGGGGGATGGTAGAGACAGTCAGGGCACCTCGAAGAAGAGGCACTACGTCGGTGAGGGATGACGTGAGCGACAACTCTGTAGTACTGCGGTACGCGGACGGTGAATACACCTACCCGGTGGTCGAGAGCACCGTCGGCGACAAGGGCTTCGACATCGGGAAACTCCGAGCCCAGACCGGGCTTGTCACCCTGGACAGCGGATACGGCAACACCGCCGCCTATAAATCCGCGATCACCTACCTCGACGGTGAGCAGGGCATCCTGCGGTACCGCGGTTACCCCATCGAGCAGCTGGCGGAGCGCTCCACCTTCCTTGAGGTGGCGTACCTGCTGATCAACGGCGAGCTGCCCAAGGTCGACGAGCTGGCGACCTTCAAGAACGAGATCACGCAGCACACGCTCGTCCACGAGGACGTCAAGAACTTCTTCCGCGGCTTCCCGCGGGACGCCCACCCGATGGCGATGCTGTCCTCGGTGGTCTCCGCGCTGTCGACCTTCTACCAGGACAGCCACAACCCGTTCGACGAGGAGCAGCGCCACCTCTCGACGATCCGGCTGCTCGCCAAGCTGCCGACGATCGCGGCGTACGCGTACAAGAAGTCGATCGGCCACCCGTTCGTCTACCCGCGCAACGACCTCGGCTACGTCGAGAACTTCCTGCGCATGACGTTCTCGGTCCCGGCGCAGGAGTACGACCTCGACCCGGTCGTCGTCAACGCGCTCGACAAGCTGCTGATCCTGCACGCGGACCACGAGCAGAACTGCTCGACCTCCACCGTGCGCCTGGTCGGCTCCTCGCAGGCGAACATGTTCGCCTCGATCTCCGCCGGCATCTCGGCGCTGTGGGGCCCGCTGCACGGCGGCGCCAACCAGTCGGTCCTGGAGATGCTCGAAGGCATCAAGGCCAACGGCGGCGACGTCGACTCCTTCATCCGCAAGGTGAAGAACAAGGAGGACGGCGTCCGCCTGATGGGCTTCGGCCACCGGGTGTACAAGTCCTTCGACCCGCGCGCCAAGATCATCAAGGCGGCGGCGCACGATGTCCTCTCGGCCCTCGGCAAGTCCGACGAGCTGCTCGACATCGCGCTCAAGCTGGAGGAGCACGCGCTCTCCGACGAGTACTTCGTCTCGCGCAACCTCTACCCGAACGTGGACTTCTACACGGGCCTCATCTACCGCGCCATGGGCTTCCCGACCGAGATGTTCACGGTCCTCTTCGCCCTCGGCCGCCTCCCGGGCTGGATCGCCCAGTGGCACGAGATGATCAAGGAGCCCGGCTCCCGCATCGGCCGTCCGCGCCAGATCTACACCGGCGAGGTCCTCCGAGACTTCGTCCCGGTCGAGGCCCGCTAGGACCTCGCGAGGCCCGGTAGCGCCCCGGAGGCGAACCGAGCCTCGAAAAGTTACGAGAGGCGCCCCGCCGTCGATCCCCCCACGGGTCGACGGGCGGGGCGCTTCCCTTTTCCCGGTGCGGATTCCCCCCACGGGATCCGGGCCGGGCGTCTGCGGGTGTCAGCAGAAGCTACGCGGGTCGGGCGCGATGCGGTCTGCCGGGGTACGTACGGGAGGGCCGCTCAAAGCTCCCCGGTGCACGTGCCCCGGCCAACGCTTGCCTGGAACGTCCCCCAAGACATTCCATGAACGTCCCCCAAGACGTTCTCGGCATCGCCCACTTAGACTCGCGAACAGCCCAGATGGTTACCCCACAATATCTGTGATCTAGATCTCTTTGTGAAGGTCCTGTGCGTCACGTGTAGGTGAAATCACGTGAAGCGACGGAGCCGAAGGCTGTTGGACACGACGAACACGGACGAAAAGGCCATGGCGAGGCCGGCGATCATCGGGTTGAGGAGTCCGGCGGCCGCGAGGGGGAGCGCGGCGAGGTTGTAGCCGAAGGCCCAGCCGAGGTTGCCCTTGATCGTCGCGAGGGTCCGCCGGGAGAGCCGGATGGCGTCCGCCGCGACCCGCAGGTCGCCCCGGACCAGGGTCAGGTCGCTCGCCTCGATGGCCGCGTCCGTGCCCGTCCCCATCGCCAGGCCGAGGTCGGCGGTGGCGAGCGCGGCGGCGTCGTTGACCCCGTCGCCCACCATCGCGACGGTCCGGCCCTCCGCCTGGAGCCGCCGCACGACCTCGGCCTTCTCCTCGGGCAGCACCTCGGCGATCACCTCGTCGATGCCCACCTCGGCCGCCACGGCCTCCGCGACCGCCCGGTGGTCCCCGGTGAGCAGCACCGGGCGCAGGCCGAGGCCGCGCAGCCGGGCGACCGCCTCGGCGCTGGTGTCCTTGACGGTGTCGGCGACGGTCAGGGTGCCCCGGGCGACCCCGTCCCAGGCGACGTGGACGGCGCCGGGCTCCGTCGCCGCGGGCGCCTCGACGCCCTCGGCCGCGAGCAGGGCGGCGCGCCCGACGAGGACCAGCCGGCCGTCGACCGAGCCGCGGACGCCGAGGCCGGGCACGTTCTCGAAGGTCTTCGGCGTGGGGAGCGTGCCGCAGCGCTCGGCGGCGGCGGCCGCGACGGCGCGGGCGACCGGGTGTTCGGAGGAGTGCTCCAGGGCGCCCGCGAGCCGCAGCAGCTCCGTCTCGTCGGCGGAGTCGGTGCCGTACCGCCCGCCGTGCACGTGCACGCCGGTCAGCCGCATGCGGCCGGTGGTGACGGTGCCGGTCTTGTCGAGGACGATCGTGTCGACCTTGCGGGTGGACTCGAGGACCTCGGGGCCCTTGATGAGGATGCCGAGTTGGGCGCCGCGGCCGGTGCCGACCATGAGGGCGGTCGGGGTGGCGAGGCCGAGGGCGCAGGGGCAGGCGATGATCAGGACGGCGACGGCCGCGGTGAAGGAGGCGGTCGGGTCGTCCGTGAGCAGCAGCCAGGTGACGAGGGTGCCGAGCGCGACGAGGAGCACCACGGGCACGAAGACGGCGGAGATGCGGTCGGCGAGCCGCTGCACCTCGGCCTTGCCGTTCTGGGCGTCCTCGACGAGCTTCGCCATCCGGGCGAGCCGGGTGTCGGCGCCGACCTCGGTGGCCCGGACGACGAGCCGGCCGGAGACGTTGACGCAGCCGCCGGTCACCGCGGAGCCCTCGGTGACGTCGAGCGGCAGCGACTCGCCGGTGAGCAGGGAGGCGTCGACGGCGGACGCGCCCTCGGTGACGGTGCCGTCGGTGGCGATCTTCTCCCCGGGACGTACGACGAAGAGGTCGCCGGCCCGCAGCTCCGCGACCGGGATCCGCGTCTCGGTGCCGGCGCGCAGCACGGCCACGTCCTTGGCGCCGAGGTCCATGAGGGCCCGCAGGGCCGCGCCGGCCTTCCGTTTGGCGCGGGCCTCCAGGTACCGGCCGAGCAGGATGAAGGTGACGACGCCGGCGGCGACCTCCAGGTAGATCGCGGAGGAGGCGTGGGCGCGGTCGGCGGTGAGGTCGAAGCCGTGGCGCATGCCGGGCATGCCGGCGTCGCCGAGGAAGAGTGCCCAGAGCGACCAGCCGTAGGCGGCGAGGGTACCGATCGAGACGAGGGTGTCCATGGTGGCGGCGCCGTGCCGCAGGTTGGTCCAGGCGGCCCGGTGGAAGGGCAGTCCGCCCCAGACGACGACGGGGGAGGCGAGGGTGAGCGACAGCCACTGCCAGTCGTCGAACTGGAGCGAGGGGACCATGGCGAGCAGCACCACGGGCGCGGAGAGGAGTGCGGAGACCGTGAGCCGCTGCCGGAGGGAGGCGAGCTCGGGGTCCTGCGGCTCGTCCTGCTCCTCCACCGGCGGGAGGGGTTCCTCGGCGGTGTAGCCGGTCTTCACGACGGTCGCGATCAGTGCGTCGACGCCGGTGTCCGACGGGTGCTCGACGTGCGCCTTCTCGGTGGCGTAGTTGACGGTGGCGGTGACGCCGTCCATCCGGTTGAGCTTCTTCTCGATCCGGGCGGCGCAGGAGGCGCAGGTCATCCCGCCGATCGTCAGCTCGGTGACGGTGGTCGTGGGCATGGCGGTTCCAAACGGGAGCAGGGCCGTACCAGGTAACGGTACGGCCCTGCGGTGCTGCCTCGTCCGGCGGCGGTCAGACCAGTTCGTAGCCGGCCTCGTCCACGGCGGCGGCGACGGCCTCGCGGTCGAGGGCCGTGTCGGAGACGACGGTGACCTCGCCGGTCTTGGCGGCGGCGGTGACGGAGGAGACGCCGGGGATCTCGGAGATCTCGCTGGAGACCGCGCCCTCGCAGTGGCCGCAGGTCATGCCCTTGACCTGGTAGACGGTGGTGAGTTCGGTCTTCGTCTCTGCGGACATGGCGCTCTCCTCCTGGGGGATTCAGGCTCTTACGATACCGAGACTATACCCCTAGGGGGTATAAATTCCACTTGGCTCCGACTCGCGCCGCGCGAGCGATCTCAGCCATGCCAGCCCCACCAGTGTCACCAGGGCGAGCCCGCCCACCGAGAACAGGGTGAACAGGTGCTCCTGCTGGGAGGTGGGCCTCGGGATGTACCCCTGGGCGAAGAGCGAGCGGTCCAGGTCGGTGGTGGTCATCCGGAGCACCAGCCAGAGCGCGATGCCGTGCATCGAGTCCCAGAGCGCGTGCAGGACCGCGACCCCGAGGTACGTGCCGATGACGGGCCCGGTGAAGCGGAAGCGGCCGTCGGGGCGGCGGAAGGCGAGCAGGACCGCGCCGGCGACGGCCGTCCACAGGCCGTGTCCGAAGGGGGCGAGCACCCCGCGCAGGATCTCGGTCTCCAGGAGCGAGCGCAGGTCGATGCCGTCCATGGTGACGGCGGCGTTGAAGGCGTACCCGGCGCTCTCGAAGGCGGCGAAGCCGAAGCCGACCGAGCCGCCGAGGACGAGTCCGGCGCGGTAGCCGCGCAGCCGGGGGTGGCGGCGCACGACGAACATCAGGGCGAGGAGCTTCACCGCCTCCTCGATGAGGCCGACCCCCAGGAACATCCACAGGGAGGGGTGGAGCAGGTAGTACTCCATGACCGAGGCGCCCAGCACGCCGAGGACGCCGCCGGTCACGAAGCAGCCCAGGATCACCGGCACCCCGAGGTCGCGGCCGTGCCGCTCGTACGCCCAGAGGACGAAGACGGCCGGGACGAGGAAGCTGCCGAGCAGGATGAGGGTGGGGAGCAGGGTGGTGTTCTCGGTGGCGTACGTGACGACCGCCGTCAGGACCCAGAGCGCGAGGCCGCCCCAGAGGCAGCGCCTCCAGAGGCCGGGGCGCGGCTGCGGGACCGGTGGGGCGGCGGGCGGCGAGGGCGTTCGGGTGGGGGGCGGGTACTCGTGCACGGCTGGACCTCCAAGTCCCTCCGTCGGCCGGGTATCTGACCGGAGCTTATGGTAAATACCCGATATGTCGCATTCGGGGACCACGCTCATCCTGATCATGACGATCGCCGTGCTGGCACCGCTGCTCGCCTACGGAGCGGGGCGATGGCTCCCCGTGCCCCTCGTCATCTTCGAGATCCTGCTCGGCATCGTGATCGGCCCCGACGTCCTGGGCTGGGCCCGCACCGACGCGCTCGTCGACGGGCTCTCGCAGCTCGGCCTCGCCATGCTGATCTTCCTCGCGGGGTACGAGATCGAGTTCGGCAAGGTCCGCGGCGACACCCTCAAGCGCTCCGTGTGGGCCTGGGGCGCCGCCCTCGCCCTCGGACTCGCCACCGGCGTCCTGCTCGGCGGCGGCTACACCAAGGGCGTCTTCATCGGCGTCGCCCTCACCAGCACCGCGCTCGGCACCGTCCTGCCCGTGCTGCGGGACTCCGGCGAACTCCACGGGCGGTTCGGCTCGGTCGTCATGGCCTTCGGGGCCGTCGGCGAGTTCGGCCCCATCATCGCCATGGCGCTGCTGCTCAGCGGGCGGGGCGCCGCCGAGTCGACCGCGCTCCTCGCCGTCTTCGCCGCGCTCACCGCCGGCGCCGTGCTCTGGGCGCTGCGGCCCCGCCCGCCGTGGTTCTCGAAGGTCATCGCCAAGACCCTGCACGGCAGCGGCCAGTTCGCGGTCCGGTTCGTCTTCCTGCTGCTCGCCCTGATGCTCGGGGCGTCCACGGCGCTCGGGCTCGACGTGCTCCTCGGCGCCTTCGCCGCCGGGCTCATCACCCGGCTCGTGCTGACCGGGGCCGCGCCGGACTCGGGTCCGGAGATCCTGGAGAAGATCGAGGGCGTCGGCTTCGGCTTCCTCGTCCCGGTGTTCTTCGTCGTCACCGGGATCGAGTTCGACCTCGCGTCGCTCCTCGACGGGGGCAGGGCCCTGCTCCTGCTGCCGGTCTTCCTGCTGCTCTTCCTCGCCGTGCGCGGTGGACCGATCTGGTTCCTCGCGCCGCGCGACCTCGACCGCGAGGACCGGGGCGGGCTCGTGCTCTACGGCTCCACCGCGCTGCCGCTCGTCGTCGCCATCACCACGATCGGCGTGGACGACAAGGCGATGACGGCGGGCGAGGCGGCCGCGCTCGTCGGCGCCGGCATGCTCTCCGTCCTCGTCTTCCCGCTGCTCGCCCTGAGGCTGCGGGCGCGGGCGGGGGAGCGGACGCCGCCCGCCGAGTCGATCAGCGGGTCCGAGGCGTGGTGACGGGAGCGGGGGCCGTCCCGTCGGTCAGCGGGGTCAGGTAGCGCAGCAGGACCGTCTTCAGCTCGGCGATCGTCGCCTCCCGCTCGGCCCCCTCGGGCGCGGCGAGCACGAGCCCCAGGCCGCCCTTGAAGATCGCGAACGTCATGCCGGCGATGCGGGAGCGGTCGCCCGCGGACAGCGCGGGGGCGTAGTGGGCGATCACCTCCTGGACGCTGGTGAGCAGTGACGCGTGCAGCTCGTCGTGCTCCTCGGCGATCCGGCCGGGCACCTCGGAGCCGTGCATCAGGGCGAGGAAGACCGGGTTCTCGCAGTTGAACGCGATCATCGGGTCGACCACGACGTCGAGCAGCTCGGGCAGCGGCAGGGTGAGGTTCTCCGGCGTGAACGCCTGGCCGTGGGCTGCCCGCATGTCGTGCAGGAGGCGCTCGCCGAGCTCGACCGCGATGGCCTCCTTGTTCGGGAAGTACTGGTAGAGCGTGCCGGGCGAGACGTGCGCCTCGCGGGCGATCGCGTTGGTGCTGGTCGCCGTGTACCCGTTCGCGCAGAACACGTTCGCGGCGGCGGAGAGCAGCTGCGCGATGCGGCGCTCTCCGCGCGCCTGGCGGCGGCGCGGCTTCGGTTCCTCGGGCGTGTCTTCGGACATGACTGTCCCCAGCTCTCCTCGGCACGTTTGACAAACACGAGAGGTCGCTCGCATTCTTGGAAAATGCGAGTGATCACTCGTGTTTGCCAGTCTATGGCAATGGGCGACCCATGCGACCTGCCGGGAAGCGAGCGCAGGGGTCAGGTGAAGGGGACACCGCGTCATGGCCGAAGTCAAGAAATCAGCGCCCGGCGGGGCCGGAACGCCAGGTCAGGCGGGGTCTCAGGGCGGGGGGTGGACGCGGTTCGCGACCGCGCGGCCACGCCTCACCCTCCTCGTGGCGCTCGTCCTCACCGCCCTCGCCGTCCTGGCCGGCGGCGGGGTCGCCGACCGCATGGGCAGCGGCGGCTGGGAGGACCCGTCGGCCGAGTCCACGTACGCGACGAAGGCGCTGGAGCGGGAGTTCCCCGGCTCCCAGCCGAACCTGCTCCTCCTCGTCGACACGGGGGCCGAGGCGGCGGGCGCCGGCGGCACCGCGGCCGTGGACGCCCCCGCCGTCGCCGCCGAGGCGCGGAAGCTCGCCGAGCGGCTCGCCGCCGAGCCCGGCGTCGACGGCGTCGGCTCCTACTGGTCCACCGGCTCGCCCGCCCTCCGCTCCGAGGACGGCCGCCAGGCGGTCATCGGAGCCCGGATAGCCGGCGAGGAGAAGGACGCCGCCGCCGTACTCGACCGGATCGCCCCCGAGTACCGGGGCACCCACGGTCCCGTCGAGGTCTCCCTCGGCGGCGGCCTCGCCGTCCGCCACGAGATGCAGACCGTCATCCAGGAGGACCTGCTCCGGGCCGAGCTCATCGCCCTGCCCCTCACCCTCGTCCTGCTCGTCATGGTCTTCGGCAGCGCGGTCGCCGCCCTGCTGCCGCTCGGCGTCGGCATCGTCGCCATCCTCGGCACCAACGCGGTCCTGCGCGGCATCACCGAGTTCACCGACGTCTCCGTCTTCGCGCAGAACCTGACGACCGCGCTCGGCCTCGGACTCGCCATCGACTACGCGCTGTTCGTCGTCCGCCGCTACCGCGAGGAGCTCGCGGCCGGCGCCGACACGCACACCGCCGTCCGCACCACCCTGCGCACCGCGGGCCGCACCGTGCTCTTCTCCGCCCTCACCGTCGCCGTCTCGCTCTCCGCGATGCTGGTCTTCCCGCAGTACTTCCTGCGCTCCTTCGCGTACGCCGGCATCGCGGTCGTCCTCCTCGCCGCGACCGCCGCGCTCACCCTGCTCCCGGCGGCCCTCGTGCTGCTCGGCGACCGGGTCAACGCGCTCGACCTGCGGCGCCTCCTCCGCCGCCGCGGCCGGCCGGACGGCGCCGGATCCGAAGCCGGATCCGGGGCGGGCTGGGCGCGGGCCGCCGCCCTCGTCATGCGCCGGGCGCCGGTCTTCGCCGTCCTCACCACCGCCGGGCTCGTCCTCCTCGGACTGCCCTTCCTCGGCGTGAAGTTCGGCACCGCCGACGACCGCCAGCTCCCCGTCACCGCCTCCTCCCGAGTCGTCCAGGACCAGCTGCGGGACGGCTTCCCCGGCAACCCCGGCGGCGGGATCACCGTCCTCGCCGAGGGCTCCGCCACCCCCGCGCAGTACGCGGCCTACCGCGAGCGGATCGCCGCCCTCGACGGCGTCGACCGGGCCGACGGCCCCGTGACCGCCGGCAGCGGCGGCCCCGGACACGCCTACTTCACCGTCGTGCCCGAGGGCGAGACCGTCGGCGCCGAGGCCCAGCGGGTCGTGGGCGAACTCCGCGCCGTCCCCGCCCCCTTCGACACCTCGGTCACCGGCCAGTCCGCCGTCCTCGTCGACTCCAAGGACGCCCTCGCCGAACGGCTGCCCTGGGCCGCGGCGATCGTCGTCCTCGTCACCCTGCTCCTCGTCTTCCTGCTCACCGGCAGCGTCGTCATCCCCGTCCAGGCCGTCGTCCTCAACGCGCTCAGCCTCACCGCGATGTTCGGCGCGGTCGTCTGGGTCTTCCAGGAGGGCCACCTCGCCGGACTCCTCGGCTTCACCTCCACCGGCGACATCGAGACGACCCTGCCCGTCCTCATGTTCTGCGTGGCCTTCGGGCTCTCCATGGACTACGGCGTGTTCCTGCTCTCCCGCATCAAGGAGGAGTACGACGCCACCGGCGACCACGAGCACTCCGTCCGCTTCGGCCTGCGCCACACCGGCGGGCTGATCACCGCCGCCGCCGTGATCCTCGCCGTCGTCATGGTCGCCATCGGCACCTCCCGGGTCACCAACACCAAGATGCTCGGCCTCGGCGTCGCCCTCGCCGTCCTCATGGACGCCATGGTCGTCCGCAGCCTCCTCGTCCCCTCCGTCATGAAGCTGACCGGCCGCCTCACCTGGTGGGCCCCGGCACCGCTGCGGCGCTTCCACGACCGCTTCGGCATCAGCGAGTCGGACGCCTCCGCGGCCGCCCCGGCGCCGGAGGACCCCGGGGCGACCGGGGAGCGGCAGGAGACCGCGACCGCGCGGCGGTGACACGGCGCGGCGCCGGGCCGGGGACTCCGGACCC